>JAHEMP010000055.1 GCA_024643585.1 Crocinitomicaceae bacterium
GGGAAGAATACGAAGGAATTCAAGCTGATATTTTTGATCATCTATTTGCCGTAATTCATCATTTTGAATTGGCTGTTTTTGAACGCCCAACGGGTAGTGATTTTAGGAAATCATAATCGATGCTAAGAATCAAAATCTAAGGTGCTTTACTGTATTTCCATTATTTATTAATTGTCGAAGAGATTCTATGCCAATTTCTAAATGATTTTGAACGTAATTTACTGTTACATTAATGTCGCTTACTTCTGTTTTTACACCGTCTGGTGTCATAGGTTGATCACTGACCAAAAGTAAGGCGCCAGTTGGGATTCTGTTTGCAAAGCCCACTGTAAATATGGTTGCTGTTTCCATGTCTATTGCCATGGCACGAATAGATTTCAAGTATTTCTTAAATTTATTATCGTGTTCCCATACCCGGCGATTTGTGGTGTAACATGTGCCTGTCCAATAGTCCAAAGAGCGATCACGAATTGTAGTAGAAATAGCTTTTTGCAATGCAAACGAAGGTAATGCTGGAACTTCTGCTTGCATATAATCGTTGCTTGTCCCTTCACCGCGAATGGCTGCAATGGGTAAAATTAAGTCACCAACAGCATTTTTCTTTTTTAGTCCACCACATTTGCCTAAGAATAATGCGGCTTTGGGTTTTATGGCAGAAATTAAATCCATACAAGTAGCGGCAGAAGCACTTCCCATGCCAAAATTTATTATTGTAATACCATCAGCCGTTGCGCAAGACATTGGCTTCCCTTTTCCGATAACCTCAACGTTATGATTTTTTGCAAATTGATCAACGTAATTTTGAAAATTGCAGATAAGGATGTACTCACCAAAATTTTCTAAACTCTCTCCTGTATATCTTGGCAACCAATTGGCGACAATTTCTTTTTTTGTTTTCATGTATTGAAGATAGGGAATTCGAAACTCATCTAACGTTAATTCTTAGTTAAATTGTTTTCGCTTAACAATTCAAACGATAGATTTGTGTCATGAAGTTTTCAATCGCATTATTTTTATTGTCCATTTCCTTTTGTCTAAAAGCAAATGAATCGGTCGAGAAAACAGATAAACTTTTTCATTTAGAACATGTATCCAGTTCAAATTTAGATAAACCTTCGGTTGTCGATGATTTATTTTGTCTTTTCTTGCTTGAAAATAATGAAGATGAATTCGAAAATAAGCAAAAGTTTTTCGAGTCAATTGTTTCTGTACAAAAACTTGATTTAGCTTGTCAAGTTTTTAAACATACACGTTTTCAGGCTGTTATCATAAAAAAACCTTCTTTTCATAACAAAATTTCACTTTTTCTTTTTTACTCTAAAATACTCAGGTAGAGATAGTAGAATTTATTCCAATATCTGTTTTGGAAATAGAATTTTACGAATTAAATAAAAAGAAGAAAAATGAAAAATTCAATAATATTATGTTTGCTGTTGCACAGTGGGTTGCATGCGCAAGTCAAATTAAAAGACTACAAATTACCTGAAATAAAAAAAAACCTAAATGAATCCGGATCTCTTTTTATTAAGGCTGGAATGGTGGCCCAGTTTTGGGGTCGTTACAACGAAAGCAATAATGGAACGACAGTAGACGGTTATCTTCAGAAGAACACCTCGGATATTGCAATACGTCGTTTGAGATTCAATGTTTATGGACAGTTAACCGATCGAATTGCGTTTCATGTTCAATTTGGTCAGAACAACTTTTCTTATTTATCCAAACAACAAACGGGTAGTTTTTTTCATGATGCTTTAGGTGAATATAAAATATCCAAGAAAGGATTTTTAACTCTTGGCTCGGGTTTAACAGGATACAGCGGTTTATTGCGCTATGCCGCACCAAGTGTCGGGTCAATATTGAGCTTAGACGCCCCACTTTATCAGCAAGTTACGAATGGAATTAACGATCAGTTTTTGAGAAAGTTAAGTGTTTATGCAAAAGGTCAACTATATGGATTAGATTATCGGATTGCCCTGACAAAGCCAATGTCCGCTTTAAATTCAACTGTGTCCTTTCCAGCTTTAAATTCAAGTCAATCGGTTTTTTCACTTAAACCTCCGAAATGGCAGCAACAAGCCTATTTAAATTACCAGTTTTTTGATAAAGAAAGCAATGCATTAGGTTATGAAACAGGTACATATTTAGGCAAAAAGAAAATTTTGAATTTAGGTGCGGGGATAATTCATCAACAAGATGCGATGTGGATGCTTAAAAATGGAACGGATACCGTTTCATCAGATATGACGTTATACGGTATCGATCTTTTTACAGAAATTCCATTATCTGAAAGACACAATGCGGTGACGGTTTATGTTGCTTGGAGTGATTATAATTTAGGAACAAATTTTATTAGAAATCTGGGGGTGATGAACCCAGCAAACGGATCAATTGCTGGGCAATCTTTAGCTGGCGGAGGAAACGCAATTCCATTAATTGGCACGGGTCAAACACTTTACACACAAATTGGTTATAAGTTTAAGGATAACCTATTGCCGGAAAATGGTACATTTCAAGTGTACGCTAATATGCAAAATTCAAGTTATCAATATTTAGCGCAAAAAATGCTAATGTATGAAGCTGGAATAAATTGGTTAATACATGGGACACATGGAGCGAAGTTGACTTTTGGCATACAAAACAGACCCGTTTTTCAATCCATACAAATGGAAAATCGAGAAATATCGCGAAAAAATATGTTCGTACTCCAATATCAGATTTCAATTTAAAGCTATTTAAATTTAAGGTTGGAAGAGGTACTTACATATTCGAAGCAGGAATTTGTTTTGTCCAAGTCTAATTATCAAATAGATCAAGGTCAAAGGAAATTTCGATAGAGTAAGAGAAATCGGCGCTATTTAAACTAAGATTTTTTAACGAAATGGAGCGAATGTAAATCGTTATTACTTATAGATAATTGGTTACCTTTGCCCAAAAATTAAAAGAATGACAGAAGACATTAAAGCAGTTAGTTACTGTGTAGGAATGAGCCTCGCGGGTAGCTTAATGCAACAAAATTTACAAGGAATTTCTCCTGAAGTAATGGCTGAAGCTGTTGGAGATGCTTTTCAAGGAAAACCATCCAAATACACACCAGAACAAGCGAATGAAATTATTCAAAACTACCTTAACGTAGCAATCGAAGAACAATTCAAAGCGAATAAACAGGCCGGTGAGAAATTTTTGGCTGATAATTTTAAAAAGGCCGGGGTTCAAACTACCGTTTCGGGATTGCAATACGAAATAATTGAAGAAGGAAAAGGAAAAACTCCAAGTCCAACAAGTCAAGTGACTGTTCATTACCACGGCACTTTATTGGATGGATCTGTTTTCGATAGTTCGGTGGAACGCAATTCTCCAGCAACGTTTGGTGTTAATCAAGTTATCCCAGGATGGACGGAAGCTTTGCAGTTAATGAAGGAAGGTTCAAAATACCGTCTGTACATACCTCAAGAATTGGCCTACGGTCAACAACCGCATCCAGGCGGACCAATACAACCATACATGGCGTTAATTTTTGACGTTGAACTATTAGAAGTAAAATCATGAGAAAAATAGCATTTGTTGCTTTAGTGGCAATATTAGCGTCTTGCGGAAGCAAAAACGCAGAAGAGACAATTGTTTTAAAAACATTCAAAGACAAATTGTCCTATAGTTTAGGTGCTGAGCAGGCAAAAATGATAACGGAAGCAGGTGATCCCAATTTGGACCGTCTGAATTTCGATGATATTGTTTTAGGTTTCAACAGCAACTTGAATGCAAAAGAGGCAGTTGATGCGGATTGCAGAAATTCATTGACAAAATTATATGGACCTTATGGTCAGGATTTTGACACGGCATTCGTGAAAAAAGGTTCTTTTTGCATTGGGCGTATCGCTGGTTCAGTATTTTATACTGGCTGGAGTAAAAAAGGAGTGTTAGATCAAATCGATTTGGAAATGGCCAAAACAGGCTTCAAGCATGCTCTATTGAAGAAAGATACTTTGGTTGACAAGCAAGTTAGTATGAAAATGATGACTGATTTCTTAGTTTCTGTCAACAAAAAAAGCGGTGATAAAATGCTAGCAGCTGCGAAAAAACGACCTAACACACGAGTTATTGATGGTGGAATCGTTTTGGAAACTATTTCTGAAGGTACCGGAGGAACACCAACTGCGACTTCCGACATTGCAGCGAATTATATTTTGACAAGTTCAGAAGGCGATACTATTGAAAACTCTTTTCAATACAAAGCCCAAAATGGGCAGGACATTCCAGCAATGAATTTAGGACAAGTTATACAAGGTTGGACTATTGCATTCCAACAGATGAAAAAAGGAGGTAAATACAGAATATTTGTTCCTTGGAACTTAGCGTATGGTGAACAAAGAAATTGCGAGTCTTTGACTTTCTATATTGAATTTAACGATTTTGGACCTCAAGGTTCTTTGAAGAAGGAAGAACCACAAATGATGGGGCAACAATAAATAACACAATTTCATAAAAAAAGGAGACTTAATTAGGTCTCCTTTTTTTATGAATATAATTTCCGTTTACAATAATTCTTGGAATTCTTTTTTTAAGTATTCAACTGCAATTTCAGACGGCAGTTCTCCAACTTCCCCAACTATTTCAAATATTTTCCCCGCTAAATCGGTGGACATACTTAAATCATTCATTTGTTGTCCGGCCAAATTAATGATTTTTAAAGTCTCGTCTTTGGCGCTTTTCAAAATTTTCCAAGCATCGATTGATACAAAAAGTTGTTGTGTAACATTGTGGTCAAACTCTTCACGTACCGCTTTGATAAGTTCGGATTGAAATACTTTTGCTGGAAATGCAGGATTGTGAATTCTCATTACAAGGGAATTGGGGTTGATTCTTTCTAGTAAAAGAATAGATCTTTGATAGGCCTCCATTCGTTCAGATAAAAAGTTTTGACTCTTGATAGGCTTTTTATATTCCAATTGTGCTCTTCGCATTTCTTTTTCACTTTGTTTCTTCAGAAACAATGCGGTTGTCATAAAAACCACCAATGCCGGAAGAATTGAAACAATTATTTGAACTGTAATATCCATTTTGAAATAAATTTGATTTTACAAATATACTTGTATATCGGAGTAATCAGTTTATGTTACCATTACTTTTACAATTGCATAAATTGATGAGCAGAATTTAGGAGGTATAGCTAAATTTACTTCCCTATGTTCACAAAAGACCATTGGATATTAGTTATCTAATTAATTATTTCAAAGATATTATTCATTTTTTATTTAGTTTTAGGTCAAATCAATTTCAAACTTGAGCGATGAGAATTAATAAACATCTAGCAATGATATCGATATTAATAGGCTTTGGCCAATTTTCGATAGCACAAAATGACACGACAGCATACACAAAATCCGATTCTGTGCCAGTAATAAAAAAAATCACCCCGTTAAAAAAATATACTTACAGAAAGTCAACGGGTATAAACGCAGTCTATTCGTTACCATTAGGTCATTTTGGATCAACAGACCTATCTACAGGCGGATTTGCGTCTCCTGGTTGGGGTATTGGGTTTGATAATCGGAGTTTTGTAGCAAAAGGCTTTTATTTTGTATCGAAATCTACCTACAGTTGGCTCGATCTTGATAATGAAGCCCTCATGAGAGCTCTTGATAAACGATTAGCCGCAGACGGGTTTATAGGAACAACAACGAGTGTAACAGGTGGCCAATACAGACCCTTTTTTACGACAATCGGTCTAGGTAAGGATTTTTATATTAATCAAAGAATCCAGGTGGGAATTACGGCACAATTGGGTGTTTTATACACTTCTTTTAAGTCATTTGAAATTGATGCGTATGATGCTGGAGGCAACCTTTTTTATTCAGATGTTTTGAAATTTGATCCAGACTTTGCCTTTGCCTATAATTTTGGAGCAACCTTTAATTTCTTTCTCATACCAGAAGTATTAGCCTTTCATTTGGAGGGTAACTATACAGCCGCAAATACAGATTCTTATTTGCGATCGGGACTTTTAAAACCAATTAAGGCAAATGAAAATTTGCAATTGTTCAACATTAACTTCGGTTTTATTTTCTGCAGATAAAAGCAAAGAGGAAAATTTTGAAAAGGGTAGATGATCATTCATTTACCCTTTTTTGCGGTATTCATTTTTATAATGATAGTATTTTGCTACTTGATCTTTTTAACAATTGAAACTTCATTAACGGAGCCGTGGTATCGGATTTAGAATGTCATTTTTCCGTATCCTTGTAAAAACAGATATTTCAAAATGAGTCCAGCGGTAATTATTACATTGATAGCAAGTTATTTTGGTCTTTTGCTGGTGGTTGCTCATTTCACTTCAAAAGGTGCAGATAATGATTCTTTCTTCACTGGAAATAAAAAAAGTCCTTGGTATTTGGTTGCTTTTGGCATGATAGGGGCCTCCTTGTCGGGTGTTACATTCTTATCAATACCAGGTTGGGTTGGAAATCCAGGGAATCAATTTTCATACATGCAAGTTGTTTTTGGGTATTTGTTAGGCTATATCGTAGTCGCTTATATACTTATGCCAATTTACTACCGAATGAATTTGACTTCAATTTACACCTACTTGGAGGAAAGATTTGGTTTTTACACCCACAAGACTGGGGCGATTTTCTTTTTAGGTAGTCGACTTTTAGGTTCGGCAATTCGTTTGTTGCTTGTTGCCAATGTTCTTCAATTGTTCTTGTTTGACCAATTGAATGTACCTTTTGAATTGACTGTTTTTCTATCGATTGCCTTAATTTGGGTATATACGAATAAGGGCGGAATTAAAACCATAATTTGGACCGACACTTTACAAACATTTTTTATGATTGCCGCTGTATTACTTATGTGTTACATAATCGTTGGTGATTTGGATTTACACAATAAAGGAGTAATAACATCGATTTCAGAAAGCAGTTATTCACGTATTTTCTTTTTTGATGATTGGACGGCCAAAAACTATTTTTGGAAACATTTTTTAGGGGGAATATTTATAGCAATAGGTATGACAGGTTTGGATCAAGACATGATGCAAAAAAACTTGTCCTGTAAAAACATCAAAGAAGCACAGAAAAACATGATGAGTTTTGCTGTGGTTTTGGTTTTTGTCAACTTGATTTTTCTTGGATTAGGGGCTTTGCTTTATATGTATTCCATTGAAACGGGTATAGGACAAGGCGTTGCTGGCGATGATTTGTTTGCAACCATTGCCTTGAATCCAAAAACGGGATTGACTGTAGGTGTATTGTTCTTGGTGGGCTTGATTGCAGCGGCCTATTCAAGTGCTGATAGTGCGTTGACAGCCTTAACTACTTCCTTTTCTTTTGATATTTTTGATTTAAGTAAAAAAGAAAAAACAGAACAAGATAAATTAAGAAAAAAAGTACATGTCGGGGTTTCTATTTTACTGTTGGTCACTATCATTGTTTTGAAATACACGACCTCTTCAAGTGCTATTGGGCTGGTAATGTTCTTTGCTGGTTTTACATATGGTCCGCTAATTGCCTTATTCTTCTTCGGGATACTTACTAAGCGAGTTTTAAATGACAAATGGGTTCCGGTTGCATGTTTAATAGCCATTAGTATTACTATATTTCTCTGGTATTATTCCGCAGGAGCGCCTGGTGTAGGACCCGGGAATCTCGGAATTTTTGGAAAATACACAATTGGATTTGAACTGATCATTTTCAATTCTATAATAACCTTCATGACTCTTTTTGCGATTTCAAAAAAGGGAACAGTTAAAACTTTAGCTTAACTTTACAACATGAAAATTCAACTTCACGACAACGGATTGCATTTGGAATTTGCACCCCTGAGTTTATTGAAACCTGTTGCAGAATTGCGTATGGGGATTTTGACTTTTGAAGAACGCTGGGAAGAATTTTTTCCTGATGCAGAGTTTTGTGTTGCCACTGAAAATTATCTTCAGAAAAAATATCCATTAGAGAAGAATTGGGATTTATCTGTTCCCGCTAACGTAATTCCAAATGAAGATTATATTTCCGTGCTCAACGGAATGAATCACGATACTGCCTTGTATTTTGGTGAAATTTGGCTGGGAATGAAAGGTTCTGGTGCAAACATTTTGCAATACAAAGGCGAAGCACCAATTATTATTTCAAAACGCTGGCACTTGTTTCAAAAAAATGATATCGTTTTAAAAAATGATTTTAAATTGTTGACTGAGGGAATAGATTCCCAAAGGCTATCAGACTCAGTTACCGTTATTGGTGATCGTCATTTGATTTTTCTAGAAGAAGGAGCGAAGGCTGAAGCTTGTGTTTTAAACACAAATGAAGGCCCAATTTATTTAGGTGAAAATTCAGAGATAATGGAAGGCTCCCTAGTTCGTGGACCCTTTGCTCTTTGTGATAATGCAGGATTAAAAATGGGAGCGAAAATATACGGTCCAACGACTATTGGTCCATTTTGTAAAGTTGGAGGAGAGGTTGGCAATTCAGTATTTCAATCTTATTCCAACAAAGGTCACGATGGTTTTGTCGGGAATGCTTTGATAGGAGACTGGTGCAATTTAGGTGCCGATACGAATACCTCGAATTTAAAAAACAACTATAGCAACATACGAACCTATAGTTATGTTTTAGGGGCGGAGGAACAAACGGATTTGCAATTTATGGGGTTGACCATCGGCGACCACAGCAAATGTGGGATCAATACTATGTTCAATACGGCGACAGTTGTGGGTGTTTCTTGTAATATTTATGGAGGAAATTTCCCTCAGAAATACATTCCTTCCTTTTCATGGGGAGGTTCAGAATTTGTTGATTTCGAATTTGAAAAAGCTATCGAGGCAGCAAATGGAATGATGAAAAGAAGAGGGTTAGAGTTGACAAGTGACGAAATTGAGATTCTTAAAGACGTAAAAAAGAGTCATTAAAAGCACCATTACTGCTTAATTCTTTGAATTTTAAATTCATAATACCCATGTTTCCAAAATTTTGATACAAAAAGTAATTTTGGTTACCTTCTTTACTATTTAAAAATATGGGTAAAAGTAAGAAGTAGTTAAATAGCGAGATGAAAAAAGGGCTACTATTTGTGAGATAATTTTTTTAAAATTAGAAACCCGACAAAATTTCCACTTCCATCAAATTGGCACAGCCTTTGTCAAATTAGTGTTCACGCTAAAAATAGCCGAAAATAGGGAGTTCGATATTTACTTTTTGTTTTCATCTGACACTTTGGCGGAATTAAAGACAACACTTTTTATGAACGATATATTTGATAATACACTTTTGCATTTCGCGGGTGGTGAACAGGATGCTGAATTTATTCCATTAATTACCTCTGAAGAAGAGGAATCAATGAATAAACAAGAATTTGGAGAAGAATTACCCATATTGTCTCTCCGTAACAATGTACTTTTTCCAGGTGTGGTAATTCCAATTACTGTTGGACGAGATAAATCAATTAAGCTGATTCAAGATGCCAATAAGGGAAATAAAATTATCGGAGTGGTTTCTCAAAAAGATCAATCAGAGGAATCACCTGAATTTGAAGATCTTCATTCTGTCGGCACTGTTGCTCAAATTGTTCGATTGCTGAAAATGCCTGATGGCAGTTCTACTGCTATTATTCAAGGGAAACGACGCTTTAAAATGACGGAGCAAACGCAGAGCGAGCCTTATATGAAAGCAAAAATAGAAATGCTTTCTGAAGCAAAATTTGACATAAAAAATAAGAAGCTTGGTTTGATGATTGAAAATATCAAAGAACTTGCACTTCAAATTATTCGTGATAGCCCGAACATTCCTTCTGAAGCTTCATTTGCTATTGGAAACATAGATAGTCCAACATTTTTGGTGAATTTCATTTCTTCAAATATGAATGCGGATGTTTCCAAAAAACAAGATATGCTTGAGGAGCTTGATATGGCGAAAAGAGCTGCGAAGATCATGGAACATTTGGAGATGGAGTCTCAAATGTTGGATATGCGCAATGAGATTCAGCAAAAAGTCAAAAAAGATTTAGACAAACAGCAAAGAGATTATTTCCTTCAGCAACAAATGCGCACCATCCAAGAAGAATTAGGAGACAATCCTTTTCAAGAGGATGTAAATGATTTAGAAGAGCGTTCAAAAAACAAGAAGTGGGGTGAAAAAGAACAGAAATTGTTCCGAAAAGAATTGGATAAATTACAACGAATGAACCCGCAGGGGGCTGAGTATTCTGTTCAATTGAATTATCTTGATTTGATTCTTGATTTACCTTGGAATTTATATTCAAAGGATAATTTAGACCTTAAGCGTGCTGAAAAGATTCTAAATCGGGATCATTATGGATTAGACGATGTTAAAGAACGAATTCTTGAGTATTTGGCTGTGCTTAAGTTGAAAAACAATATGAAAGCGCCGATCCTTTGTTTTTACGGACCTCCTGGAGTGGGGAAAACGTCTTTAGGAAAAAGCATTGCTGAATCCTTAGGCAGAAAATACATTCGCATGTCGCTCGGAGGCTTACACGATGAAAGCGAGATTCGAGGACACCGAAAAACATATATTGGCGCTATGCCAGGGCGAATTGTTCAGCAATTGAAAAAATCTGAATTTTCAAATCCGGTATTCGTTTTGGATGAAATTGATAAATTGGGCAGAAGCAATCATGGTGACCCATCCTCTGCACTTCTAGAGGTGTTGGACCCTGAACAAAATCATTCTTTCTATGATAATTATTTGGAAACCGAATACGACTTGTCAAAAGTTATGTTTATCGCCACAGCCAATGATTTGTCTCAAGTTCAAGGCCCTTTGCGCGACAGAATGGAAATAATTGAAGTAAGCGGGTATACAGTCGAAGAGAAAATAGAAATCGCAAAACAACACTTAATTCCAAAGCAACTTGAAGAACATGGTTTAACGAAAAAAGACTTCTCTATCGATAAAAAGTTATTAGAGAAAGTTGTGGAAGGTTATACTAGTGAATCAGGGGTTAGAGGTTTGGATAAGAAAATTGCTAAGTTGGTTCGAAGTCGCGCAAGACAAAAAGCAATGGAGCAGGAATTCAATCCAAAAATAACCGAAGCGGACATTTTTGATTTCTTGG
>JAHEMP010000056.1 GCA_024643585.1 Crocinitomicaceae bacterium
ATTATTTAAAATGACTATAAATGTATCACTTCACCATAAGCAGCCGCAGCAGCTTCCATAACAGCTTCTGACATGGTTGGGTGAGGATGAACTGTTTTGATCAATTCGTGTCCAGTTGTTTCCAATTTACGGATAGCAACGATTTCAGCGATCATTTCTGTTACGTTAGCACCTATCATGTGTGCGCCTAACAATTCGCCGTATTGCTCATCAAAAATCAATTTCACAAATCCATCTTTTGCTCCAGCAGCACTTGCTTTTCCTGAAGCAGAGAATGGGAATTTACCAACCTTGATTTTGAATCCTTTTTCAACAGCTTGTGCTTCTGTCATTCCAACAGATGAAATTTCAGGAGATGCATACGTACAACCTGGGATATTGCCATAATCCAATGGCTCCGGATTGTGACCTGCAATTTTCTCTACACAAATAATTCCTTCAGCTGAAGCAACGTGTGCCAATGCAGCTGTTGGAATAACATCACCGATGGCGTAATAACCTGGGATGTTTGTTTGGTAGAAGTCATTTACAAGAATACGTCCTTTATCAACAACAATTCCCATTTCTTCTAAACCAATATTTTGTATGTTTGCTTCAATACCAACAGCAGAAAGAACAACATCACATTCGATTTTTTCTTCACCTTTTGCTGTTTTAACAGTGACAACACAATTTTTACCTTTTGTATCCACAGCTTCAACAGAAGAACTAGTCATTATGTTAATTCCCGATTTTTTGAACGATTTCTCTAATTGTTTAGAAACCTCAACGTCTTCGATAGGAACGATATTTGGCATGTATTCAACTACCGTAACTTCCGTTCCAATAGCATTGTAGAAATAAGCAAATTCAACACCGATAGCTCCAGAACCTACAACAACCATTTTCTTAGGCTGTGTTTTCATCGTCATCGCTTCACGGTAGCCAATGATTTTTTCACCATCTTGCGGCAAGTTTGGCAATTGACGGCTACGAGCTCCTGTTGCAATAATCAAACCTTTGTCAGCTGAATATTCTGTAACCTTTCCTTCAGCATCCGTAACAGCAACTTTTTTACCAGGTTTTACAACCCCAGTTCCCATGATCACGTCAATTTTGTTTTTCTTCAACAAGAATTGAACACCTTTACTCATGCCTCCAGCAACATCACGGCTACGACCAACCATTCCACTGAAATCAGCCTTTGGTTCACCAACTTTAATTCCGTAATCCGCAGCGTGGTTGATGTATTCAAAAACATTTGCACTTTTCAACAAGGCTTTAGTTGGGATACAACCCCAATTCAAACAAACACCTCCTAAACTTTCTTTCTCTACTATGGCTGTTTTTAAGCCCAATTGAGCCGCACGAATCGCTGTAACGTATCCACCCGGTCCACTTCCAATGACAATTATATCGTAATTCATATTCGCTAAATATCTTTTGAGCAGCGAAGTTAAGCAAAGATTTGAAAATAGAGAGTCATTCTTTGTAACTCTACTTGTTAATATATTATGTGAAAAACTTCGTCTTTTCGTTAAAACAAGTCTCAGAAAACACAGATTATTTGATTAATTTTGCAGCTCAATCAAGCGGTATGGAAAGTACATTACAACAAGAAGCAACATTAGAACAGGCGGTGGAACTAGGTTTAAGACCTGAGGAATTCGATAAAATCAAAGAAATTTTAGGTAGAACACCAAACTTTACAGAGACGGCTGTTTATTCGGTTATGTGGTCTGAACATTGTTCGTACAAAAACTCTATTTATTGGTTGAAACAGTTGCCGAAAGACGGTCCGCACATGTTGGTAAAGGCTGGTGAAGAAAACGCTGGTTTGGTTGATATAGGTGACGGCTTAGGTTGCGCATTTAAAATAGAATCGCACAATCACCCGAGCGCTTTAGAACCTTATCAAGGAGCTGCTACAGGTGTTGGCGGTATCAATCGTGATATTTTCACTATGGGTGCTAGACCTATCGCTCAGTTGAATTCTTTGCGTTTCGGGAATATTGAACGCGACCGCACAAAATGGTTGGTAAAAGGTGTAACAAAAGGTATTGGCGATTATGGAAATGCCTTCGGTATTCCTATCGTTGGAGGGGAAGTTTTCTTCGATGATTCTTACAATACGAATCCATTGGTAAATGCTTTTTCGGCGGGTATCATTGATTCAAAAAAGATTATTTCAGCAAAATCAAAAGGTCCAGGTAATCCAGTTTTTATCGTAGGTTCTGCTACCGGTAAAGATGGAATTGCGGGAGCGGCGTTTGCTTCGAAAGATATTACCGAGGAATCGGCTTCCGATTTACCTTCAGTACAAGTTGGAGATCCATTTATGGAAAAATTGTTGCTTGAAGCGACAATGGAATTATTACAAACCGATGCCGTTGCAGGAATGCAGGATATGGGTGCCGCTGGGATTACTTGTTCTTCATGTGAAATGAGCGCTGGTGGAAAAGTGGGTATGGATGTTCATTTGGATAAAGTTCCAACTCGTCAAGAAAACATGCTGCCATACGAAATATTGCTTTCTGAATCGCAAGAAAGAATGTTAGTTGTTGTAAACAAAGGGCATGAAGATGAGGTAAAAAGAATTTTTGACAAGTGGGATTTGCATGCTGAAGAAATCGGTGTGGTAACGGATTCTACTCAAGTGAGATACTTTATGAATGGCGAATTGGTAGGAGATGTTCCTGCTGAGTCACTGGTATTGGGTGGTGGAGCTCCAGTATACGAGAGAGAGTATAAGGAACCGGCTTATTTCCAAGAGTATAAAAAGTTCAATATCGATTCAATTCCAGAACCAGAGGATTTAGTGAAAGTAGCAAACACTTTGTTGGCGAATCCAAATATTGCCTCTAAACGTTGGGTGTATGAGCAATACGATTCAATGGTGGGTACAAAAACAATGACGACAAACCGTCCTTCAGATGCTGGAGTCGTTAACATAAAAGGGACCAATAAAGCACTAGCTATGACAGTGGATTGTAATTCACGTTATGTGCATGCTGATCCAGAGGTAGGAACTCAAATTGCTGTTTCAGAAGCCGCAAGAAACATTGTTTGTTCTGGCGGTGTTCCATCGGCTATTACGAATTGTTTGAATTTTGGTAATCCATACAACCCGGAATCTTTTTGGCAATTTGTTGGAGCGATAAAAGGAATGTCGAAAGCATGTTTGAAATTTTCAACACCAGTTACAGGAGGAAACGTTTCATTCTACAATCAAACATCCATTGATGGAGTAGAGATTCCAGTTTTTCCAACACCAACAATAGGTATGATTGGTATTTTGGAAGACAAAGACAAAGTAATGAGTCTGGATTTCAAACAAAAAGGAGATTTGATTTTTATAATTGGTGATTCACAAAATGATATTTCTTCTTCAGAATATTTGGTGAGCTACCACGGCGTAAAAAAATCGCCAGCACCTTTCTTTGATTTGGATAAAGAATTTGAACTTCAAGAAAAAATCAAAGGTTTAATTGAAAATGAAATTGTAAATGCTGTGCACGATTGTGCTGACGGTGGATTGTTTGTCACTTTATTCGAAATGTCTGCACCAAGAAATTTAGGATTTGATATCGTTTCAGACGCCGAAATTCGCGAGGATGCCTTCTTGTTTGGAGAGGCACAAAGTAGAGTTGTGGTTACTATTGAAGAGGATAAAGAAGAAGATTTCATTGAATTCATGATCGATTCTGGGGTTAATTTCACCTTATTAGGACATGTAACCAAAGGGAAAATGGTGGTTGATGATCATCATTTTGGTTTCATCAATGAGGCGAAAGAAATATACGAAAATGCCCTTGGAAATATTTTGGAGGCCTAAAAAATATATTGTTCATTGAAAAGCAACGATTATTCGTTGCTTTTTTTTTGATTTTAATCTGAAATGAAAAAACAACTGTTCATTACTATTCAGAACGGACCGAAATAGGTCAAAGAAAAAAAACGAAATTTGGAAAACTGTTACAACTAATGAGAAACACAAAGATAATAGATGCCTTAAGAGATAGATTGAGTTCTAAAGGTTCTGAATCGGGTTATGTTCCATTAAAATCTACACAAAATTGGTCTTTGGACCTTTTAGAAATAACGCTTCATCCCAGTTTTGGTAGTTTCATTAGTCAAATTTTAGGTAAGAATGAAAACATTCATTTTATTTCCATCGCCTGGGATTTGAATAAATTGAAAGACGCTGCTGACAATAATTTAAATTTTATTGGTAATGGAATTTCTTTGGAATTATTTCCTGGCCAATCTCATGATTTTGGAAAGCGTGGTTTGAGTTTGTTTCCTGAAAACAAAGTAGTTGATTCTTTGAATGTTTCCATTATCGTATTCAAGTGTAAATGTCTAAATCAACAATTGCATGCTAAAATGCATGAAATTGAATCCATGGTAAAATCGAGTTTACTAATACAAGAACTGACCGATATACCGAAGAATTTTTCAATTGAAAACAAAGAATATTTACAATTTCTGGCAAATAAATTGATACTGAATTTGGAGTCGTTTATTTCATTTGAAAGAACGAAGCACATCACTACATTCAACTTTAATTATTCTGTGAAAGAAGAATTGGACTTCTATGGAACACATCGTTTTTTACAAAACGGTATACGAATTCGTTTGAAAAAGAATAAAAATTAGTTGACTTTAACAATCGGCTAGTCCGACATTTATAGCCAAGCCACCTTCTGAAGTTTCTTTGTATTTTGAATTCATGTCTTGTGCTGTTTCCCACATGGTTTGAACCACATTGTCAAGTGATACTTTTGCCTTGCTTGCATCACCATCCAACGCCAATTCTGCCGCATTAATCGCTTTTATTGCACCCATAGCATTCCTTTCAATACATGGTATTTGAACCAAGCCACCAATAGGATCACAAGTCAGTCCCAAGTGATGTTCCATAGCAATTTCGGATGCCATTAATATTTGCTCAGGACTACCCCCTAAAAGGGATGTTAATGCTCCTGCTGCCATTGCCGATGAAACGCCAATTTCTGCTTGACAACCACCCATTGCAGCTGATATAGTTGCTCCTTTTTTAAATATGCTGCCAATTTCCCCCGCAACAAGCAAGAACTCTTTAATATGTGTGAAATCCGCCTTGTGATTTTCGATAGTTAAATAGTACATCAAAACTGCAGGTATAACGCCCGCACTTCCATTGGTGGGAGCTGTTACGATTCTTCCCAATGAGGCATTAACTTCGTTTACCGCCAGCGCATAGCAAGAAACCCATTTCAAAATTTCACGAAATGCTACAGTTGTATTTCTTATACTTTCTACCCATTCGGTATGAGAGGTATAACTTCGGTCACCGATTAGTTTCTCATGCATAGCAAAGGCTCTTCGTGTAACGTTCAATCCTCCGGGCAAAACGCCTTCTGTATGACAACCGGTGTACATTGAATCCAACATGACATCCCAAATTTCTTGGAGCCCTTTATCAACATCACTCATTGTCCGGACAGACAGTTCATTGGCCAAAACAATTTCGTGTATTCTCTTATTTTCTGATTTGCAAATTGCCAATAATTCATCTCCTTTTTCTATTGGAAAAGGATAGGTGTCAAATATTTCTTGTTTTTTCTTGGCGCGTTTTCTGTCTTCTTGAACAACGAATCCACCTCCAATGGAATAATATGTTTCTTTTAATTTTTTCCCTTCATTAAATGTAGCCGTGAATGTTAAGGCATTGGGATGAAAAGGCAGGAAATCACGATGAAAAACAATGTCCTTGTCAAAATCAAATTTTGCATACGGAGTCTTATTCAATTTTAATAATTTATCTTTTTTAAGCTGGTCAATATCCCCTTGGATATTTTCGACAGGATAGGATGTTGGGTCATTTCCAAACAAACCCATTACAATAGCAATATCAGTCGCATGACCTTTTCCGGTTAAAGATAATGAGCCGTATAGATCTACTTTTAAAGTTTCAATTTTCGAGATGTCGGTTTTTAAAGCCAGTTTATCCAAAAACCGCATTGCTGCCCGCCATGGACCTAAAGTATGCGAGCTTGAAGGCCCAACACCAATTTTCAACATATCAAAAACGCTAATGCACTCCATGGAATAAGATTTTACACAAATTTAGCAGGCTTGCGCTAATAATAAAGCAAAAAATGAAGTAAATCGATTTAGGTTTTGTTTTTAAAAAATGGAAAAACAAAAATATTCGATTGTTGAGGCTAAATAGAGGCTTGTAAGTTTATTTTACAAAGATATAAAATCAATAGTCGTCTTCGTCAATTTCAATTATTTCTTGTTCAATTTCACCCAATATTTTAAATTCTGTTCTTCGATTTTTTTCCCTTCCAGTTGGATTATCCGAACCATCAGTATTCTCATTAGGAGCAATAGGCATTGTTTCACCATATCCTTTTGCCTCTAATCGATTTTTATCGATTCCTTTTTTGATGAGATATTGCACAACACTTTCAGCTCGCTGTTGGGATAGTCGCAGGTTATAAGCATCAGTACCTTTGCTATCTGTATGAGCGCTTATCTCAATTCTCGTGTTAGGATATTTATTTAGAATTAACAGCAAAGTGGTATCTAGAATATTTTTTGACTCTCTTGTTAAGTTCGGACTGTCAAATTCGTATCGGACATTGGATAACAACATAGGCTCCAATGGCTGTTTATCCAAAATTAAAGTCTCCTTTAAATTTGTTGATTCTAAAATAAATTTTGTGCTCAGCATTTTTTCATTTGGAAAATATCCATCCTGATTCCCCACGATGACATATGTTTGATTGGGGCGTAAATTAAATTTGGAATTTTCGCAGATGTTTCTTTTTTCTTCAATGAGCAACCTGCCTTCCTCGTCAATTAAGAACAAATTGACATATACAGGGCCATCGAAACATAGTTTTTTCAACTCAATATCCGTAACTTCAACCTCAAGTTCGACACGGATAAATTTTGTGTATTCAAATTCATAAATATCGTCGCAGCATGTGGGATGATACAAAGACTGCCCACCAACTCTATTACTCACAAAATATCCCCCTTGATTTGATGGTTTCAAGATAAAGTCGAGGTCATCAGCTTCAGAATTAATTTGCATTCCTGCGTGAATTGGATTGTCCCATTTGCTGGCTTCTCCTTTCATTGAGTATATATCTAACCCCCCTAAATTTGGCCTACCATCCGTGCTAAAATATAAGGTCTTACTCGGTAAATCATAGAAAGGTGTCATTTCATCACCAACTGTATTTAATCTTGACCCACAATTCCTAGGTTTTTTAAATTCTTTTTTACGGCTATCATAGGGAGTGTACCATATATCCATACCGCCCCGGGTTCCTTCCCGGTCGGAGACAAAATAAAGCACTTCCATATTTCGTCTTGACTCGCGACCCATTGTGGGATGAGTACTTGTAAAATTTGGATCGTTAACTAAATCGTTCAGTTTTGTAGGGTCACTCCATTTGCCATTGATAAGAATACTTTCATAAATACTACAGACCATTTTGTATTGCCAATTTTCAGCACATTTTGTAAAATAAAATCTTTTGCCATCCAAGGAAAAACAGCCATTCGCTACATCAAAATCAGCATCATTAAATGGACCGGGCAGTGCGCCTTTCTTTTTCCATTCATTGTCAATTTTTTCGGCGACAAAAAAGCGACGTTTTTCAATTTCCAAAGGAAGAGAGTCATTTAGCTCATAAATCCTCTCCTGAGTTTCATTGTAGCTTCCAAAGATTATTTCGTTTTCCCCTGTGGGAATAGGGGAAAAGTCAATATGTTTTTTATTTACTTTTTCACCCAGGTTTTTAGAAATTGCTATTTCTGCGCTGTCTTTGTACGAGATGGCTAGAGTGCATCCTTCCATTTCAGTTTTATAAAGCTTTGATAGTTTTTTATCACCCAGCGAACTTGCTTTCTTTTTAAATTTTCCAAAACTCACCAATGCTTCGTTATATTTTCCTAAACTCTTTTGGGCCTGGCCTAAATAAAAATAGGCTTCAGGATGGCTATCTGATTTTTTACTATCGAGAATTTTTTGGTAAAATTTTTCAACTTTTAAGTAGTTATGAGTTAGCCTATATATTTCTGCAAGCTCAGCAATTAAGTTATTATCAGTGCTATCTTTAGCGTAAAGTTGTTCAAAATAATTTTGTGCCAAATAAAGATTATGTGTTCTTTTTGCTTCATTGGCAAGACGCCACGTTCTTCCATCCTTTTTTTCAAGTAATGCACTTGGGTCCACTTCTTGAGAAAAAGAAGCAAATGAAAGCATGAACATCACAACTGAGGTTAGTAATGTCTTGTGGGCAAATTTAATATCTATCACAAGGAATAATTTTATATTTCACCTTGTTACTTGGCGCTGTATAAATGAGTGAGAATTCAAGTGTTTTCACTCGCTTAATTCCTTTGCTTAAAACGGATAAATTGATATCGTAGCTAACCCCAATATCAAAATTTTTATAAGCCAATCCTAAAGCGGGATAAACAGCATCGAAAGTTCGCTTTATCCCATGACGATAAAACAAACCACCGTAAATGGAAGGAATTGTTCTGTTTTGTGTAAAAAAACGAAGATTTGAACCTAATAATAGGTCATTTGCTTTTGTTGTCCACATCCACATTAATTTTGGCTCTACTCTAAAATCTTTATTATTCAAAGGTATTTCGGCTGTCGTATGAAAAACTCCTCTCATTTTGCGTCGTTCAAAAACTTGACTAAAATAGGTGTCCTTTGGTCTATTTATATGGTTGACGGCTAGGCCAGAAACCAAACGAATTGAATTGATCTTTTTCGACCAAGTCGCGCCTAAATTGAGATCCATGTACATTTGGGAAGGTCGTATATTGTCCTCGCCATTGTATATTTTAGAATCGAATTGACCATTGGGATAATCCCATTGGGTAGGGAATGTTTGTGAAGATAGATCCGTGCTATTAGTTACCAAACCCAATTGAATGCCTCCTCTCCATTGACTAGACAACCAATCCATGCCGTATGCACCTGTTACGTATACTTTATTTGTAACGGTTTGAAATCCAGAAAATTGATCTCTAGCATAATAAATGCCGGCATTGATTTCTTTTGAATAATAATGTATTACTTTGTCGAAACTAAGCATACTTGTTGTCAAGGGAGCTCCGTTTATTTGACGCCATTGGTCTCTATAATTAGCAATTAATCGCCATTCTCCTTCATGCGAACCCATCATGGCGGGATTAAGAAACTGATCAGAGGTGTAGAATTGTGATAAATGAATGTCTTGGGCTCGCAAACCTAGGTTCAATAGTCCAAAAATACATAGTATGAATAATTTTTTCATCGATTACCACATTCCAATTGATGAGTAATACGTTTCAGCCATTTTGTGAAATTGACCGTCGGTAAAGCCGCATGAACATGGATAGTATGACATAATGTTTCCCACGATAGGATCATAAAAATCACCGTTTGCATCTCTAATGGTTGAAATAAATTTGCATCCGCTCAACCATAAAGACATATCAGAACCTTTGATAAATGGATCAGCAGGCGTATCACAAATACCATCTGCAGTTGTTAAACAGTTCGAACCATCCGCCAATTCCGTTGTCCCGTTGTCCATAAAGGTATGTTCGAGCCCAAAATAATGCCCTAACTCGTGCGAATGCGTTCCGATTCCACAACCAATTTCTATGACAATACCACTTCCGGAGACATTTCCTATAGCCCCAAGTCCGGCGTATCCACAAGCGTTTTCGGGAATTTTGATAGTATCAACATAGAAAATATTTATTCTATTTTTCACATGGTATAAGTTTTGCATTTCACCCCATTCTTCGTCGGCATTGTGCACGCTATACTCCCAGTTATCATGGTATTGAAATTCACAAACTTTGAATGAAACGCAAATGGGAGCAAAGTCATTGTTTACACCGTCAATAGTCGTGTTTATTTCGGCTTCTGTAATGTTGTAAACGCCGAATGTATCCTTAAACAAGTGAGCCACAATTGAAAATTCTTTATCAATACATGGCAATCTGTCTTTCGTTTGTGCTTCGATTGAGTCGCAAAGAATAAGTGTTAGTAATAGTAAATAAAGTACTTTCATTATCGGCAGAGGTATATTTCAAAGATAAAAAAAATATGCAGTTATAAAAAAAAATGTAAATTTGATAACATGCTGAGAATAACTACAAATCTGCTATTATTTCAAAGATTAAATCGAAATCTTTTATTTTTCTTTTTTATTGTTCTTAGCTCTTCATCATTATTCTACGGACAAACGGCAAGTGTTCAATTTGGTTGTGCTCCTTTAACAGTTAATTTCACTGCACCTGCTGGTTCAACTACATTTTATTGGGATTTCGATGACGGTGCTAGTGCAAATCTTCAGAATCCAAGCAATACCTATATAAATCCAGGTACATATGTCGTTGAATTTAAAAACACACCAACTGGTCCAGTTGTGGGAACCATTTCAATTAATGTTTACCCCAAACCAGTCCCGACAATCACAGCCGTTGGTGCAACCAAGGGTTGTCAACCTTTACCGGTAAATTTTTCAGCCAACGTAACATTACCAAGTGGAATTACAGCAAATTCCTATACTTGGACATATGGTGAAGGTTCAAGCGGTTCGGGACAAAATGTAAATTTCACCTATAATACCTCAGGCGTTTTCAATGTTTCGATAGGAATCAACACGAATACGCCTTCTTGCAATAATACAGTTACGTACAACTCTTTTGTTGGTGTATCAAATCCAATCGCAAGTTTCTTTACAAATCCAAATCCAGCAGTTTCTTGTACACCACCATTGAACGTGACATTTACTAATAATTCAATAAGTTCTCTTCCATTATCATATGCTTGGAACATGGGAAATGGTAATACAGCGACAACTGTAAATCCACCTAGCCAAACCTATACAGCATTGGGTACGGTCCAAGCCACTTTAGTTATTACGGATACCAATAATTGTGTGAAAACTATTTCTAAACCAATTTCAATAGGCGGTCCAACCGCTTCTTTTGATTTTCCAGATACCATTTGTATCAATACA
>JAHEMP010000057.1 GCA_024643585.1 Crocinitomicaceae bacterium
TGTATTAAAAAATGGCGAAATCCAAATGGATAGTTGTAAATCTGAATTATACAAGGATATTCGCGCTGATTACAATTTGCTTTTTAAATCCGATCACACCAATTTGTTCGGTTTGAAATAAGTTTTTTATAAAACCTAATTCACTATTTCAGAAAAAAGCATAAAACACCTATTTATTTTGTGCAAATAATCAAAATACAAATTACATTTGAGTCGTGAAAAATGGTAAAAGAATAATAGGGATTATTTTGTATTTGATGCTGTATATCAGTTCAATTACGCCACTTCCCTTTTCGAAAAACCCAACAGACCAAATAACCCAAGACAAAATTCAAAAGAAGCAAATTCAAGCTTCAATTTCAGCACAAGACCCTATATTTTTTGCAATTGATGTTGTAAAAGATTATGCTCAGAACAACCATCTTACAGCTTTAAAAAAATACATTGATGATAGAGTATCATTTGAAAAAGCAATTGTTTCGAAAGAAAATTCAAAATTCAAACAATATAGCGCTATTTGGTGCAATCAATTAATAACATCCAGAAAAACGGATCAATTATTTCCACAACATACTTTCGGGTAATCCATGTTTAGTCAGTTTTAGGATTGACATTTCGAAAATTTAAGGCAAATACTTTTAATCGTGTTTGCAAAAAAGTTATTCAATTAAAACATTAAAAAATGGATTTAGGAACTTTAATTACAGGCCTTTTCATGTTAGGCCTATGCGCGTTACCTTTTGTATTAATGCATTTCAACCGAAAAAAAATTAAAAAGCAGATGCTTTTCTCCATTTCAAAGATGGTGTCAAACGAGAAAGGAAAACTATCAGATTTTGAGTTTACACCGAATTCTATAATTGGAATCGATGAAAATCAAAGCAAAGTGTTCTTATACAAAAAGCACAAGGATAGAGAAACAAGAGAGTTCGTAAAACTTGAGGATTACGAAAAATGCGAATTGGAAAAAACCTTTTCACACGGAAAAAGGGAAGGGCAGGACAACTCTGAAATTGAAAGGGTAAATTTGAAATTCACACCAAAAACAAAAGGTGGTGAAACACTTTTGATGGAGTTTTACAATTCAAACGAGAGCTTTAATCTCAAAGACGAATTAGAATTTGCAAAAAACTGGGAAACGAAGATAAATAATCAGTTGTACCGGATTGCCTAATCGTAGAACAAAATAATGGGAATGCGCAGCAATACTTGTTGCGCATTTCATTTTTTCAAAAATGTAGGTTTTTGTGAGTCCCTAAGGAAAATCAGGAAATCTTCCCATAATTGTATAAACAGGAGACTTTTTTATTGGCATTTGTTCCTCTCTTTTTAGACAGAAAAAAGAGAATCTTATCGTTAAACGCAATCAATAGTTGGATTCAAAGGTGCTAGACAAACAGCGAAAATCATCCAACAATTTTATCAAAAGGTTTTGTCGAGGATTATGAAAGTTATTTTCAAATGATTGTTGTAATTTAAGGTTCAAAACCATTGATAAAATGATAAAATCTTTACCTGTAATTCTTTTTATTTTCGCAGGATGTCAAAGCGAATCTGTCAATATTAATTCTGAAGGCACAAAAAAAGATTACACACAATTCGTTAATCCTTTCATTGGAACAAGTAAAATGGGTCACGTTTTTCCGGGAGCGACTGCTCCTTTTGGGATGGTTCAATTGAGTCCGCAAACAAATTGGCAGGTAATGTTTGATACGGAACAAAATTACAATCCTGAAACCTATGAATATTGTGCGGGTTATCAGTACAAAGACTCTACGATTTTAGGCTTTTCACATACCAATTTAAGCGGAACGGGCCATTCCGATTTAGGTGATTTTTTGGTCATGCCAACTACTGGAAACATTAACCTTGAGCCTTTAAAAAATGCTGATGGAACGAAAGGGTTTTATTCAAAATTCTCCCACAAAAAAGAAAGTGCCTCTCCAGGTTATTACGCGGTTGATTTGGACAGTTATGGAATTAAGGCAGAATTGACGACAAGTGATCGAGTCGGATTTCATCAATACACTTTTCCTAAATCAGATAGTGCGCACATCATTTTGGACATGGTTTACAATGTTTATCACCACAACGATAAAAACGTTTGGACTTTCATACGTGTTGAAAATGACTCAACGGTAGTCGGATACAGGCAAACAAGAGGGTGGGCGAAAACCCGCAAAGTTTATTTTGCCATGAAATTTTCCAAACCATTTCTAAGTTACGGACATAAAAAATACGACAAAGCTCGTTACAATGGTTTTTACGGTCGATTCAACGAAGGTGAAAATTTCCCGGAAATGG
Source organism: Crocinitomicaceae bacterium (assembly GCA_024643585.1). Classification (GTDB taxonomy): domain Bacteria; phylum Bacteroidota; class Bacteroidia; order Flavobacteriales_D; family Crocinitomicaceae; genus UBA2040. Next base: position 2,305 of record JAHEMP010000057.1, read on the forward strand.
CGGGAAGAGATATAAGAGCCTATTTCAATTTTAACACGGAAGATGGAGAAAAAATAGCCATGAAGTTCGCCTTGTCTTCGGTTAGTACAAATGGCGCTTTGAACAATTTGCAGACCGAAATTCCGCATTGGCGTTTTGAACAAACTCAGCAAGAAACGAAAGAAAAATGGAATAAAGAGCTATCCAAAATTGAAGTAGAAACCTTGACAAAAGGAGACAAAATCAACTTTTATACATCCATCTATCATGCCAGTTTAAGCCCGATTATTTATGAAGATGTCGATGGTCAATACATGGGATTGGATCAAAACATTCATACTTCTGACGGTTTTACGAATTACACCGTTTTTTCACTTTGGGATACCTATCGTGCTTTGCATCCTTTGTACAATATTGTTCAACCTTCGAGAAATAATGACATGATCAAATCGATGTTGGCTCACCAAGAACAAAGCGTGCACCATATGTTGCCAATTTGGAGTCACTATGCAAATGAAAATTGGTGCATGATAGGCTATCATTCCGTTTCCGTTATTGCCGACGCCTTGGCAAAAGGAGTTGGAGATTTCGATGTCCAACGAGCACTAAAAGCTTCTGAACAAACAGCAAAAGTTCCTTATTTTGATGGACTCGATTACTACATGCAATTCAAGTACATTCCGGACGATAAAAGTCATTCGGCGGTTTCTAAAACGTTGGAATATGCATACGACGATTGGTGCATTGCTCAGATTGCCGTTAAGGCAATGAATAAAACGGTGGAAAAGGAATTTACAAACCGATCGGAGTATTACAACAATGTTTTCAATAAAGAAATTAAATACATGGCGCCGAGAATGGCGGACGGCACTTTCCGGAAGAACTTTGACCCGCTGGATACCTATGGGCAAGGTTTTATAGAAGGAAATGCATGGAATTATGGTTTATATGTTCCACATCAATTGAACAAAATGATTAATATGATGGGAGGAAAAGAAATTTTCAGCCTGCATTTGGATTCACTTTTCACCATGGAAATAGAGGACAAGTACATAGAAAACCATGAAGATATTACGCGGGATGGAATGATAGGGAATTATGTCCATGGAAACGAACCTGGTCATCACATACCGTATTTATACAATTGGACAAATCAACCGCACAAAACACAAGAACGTGTACGCATGATTATGGAAACTATGTATCAACCCAAAGTTGATGGACTTTGCGGAAATGATGACGCTGGTCAAATGAGTGCTTGGTACATTTTTAGTAGTTTAGGATTTTATCCAGTTACACCTGGCTTACCTGAATATGCTATTGGAAGTCCCTTGATTAAAAAAGCAACAATTCACCTCGAAAATGGCAAAAAACTGTCCATTATTGCAAAAAACCAAAGCAAAACGAATGTTTTTGTTCAAAAAGTGCTTATAAATGGGAAAACATTAAAAGGATTAAGTTTGCCACATAGCGCCATTGCAAATGGAGGAGAAATTGTTTTTGTAATGGGAAGAAAACCAGCAAATATTTAGAACTTTCAAACCAAACAGCATATTCGTGAAAATTCGCCTATTCGTGGCAAAAACCGTTCAATTTCTTTATTTTTGTTCAAAACTAAAACCCAAATGCAGAACTTCGAATATTCTCTTGAATTCGCAAAAAAAATGGACCAGCAAGATCCGTTGCGTTCTTTTAGAGATAAATTTTATTTCCCAAGCTTTACAAAAGGAGAACCAGTTTATTACACAGGAAATTCATTGGGTTTACAGCCAAAATCAACCGCTTCTTACATTCAAGAAGAATTGGAGGCTTGGCAAAAATACGGTGTTGAAGGGCACTTTTTAGCGAAAAAACCATGGGTTTCTTATCATGAGTTTTTGACATCAAAAGCGGCAAAAATAGTTGGAGCAAAAGAGGAAGAGGTAGTAATTACACACTCCCTGACAACGAATTTGCATTTGTTGATGGTATCTTTTTATCGGCCAAAGGGAATCAGAACGAAAATACTTTGTGAAGGGAAAGCTTTCCCAAGCGATCAATATGCATTGCAATCTCAAGTAAAATTTCACGATTTGGATTTAAAGGACAATCTAATTGAAATGTTTCCGAGAGAGGGAGAAAACAACCTACGCGACGAAGACGTTATTGCAAAAATCAATGAACTTGGCGATACTTTGGCTTTGGTTATGATAGGTGGTGTGAATTATTACACGGGTCAAAAATTTGACATGAAATCCATTACGGCTGCGGGTCATGCTGTTGGTTCGGTAGTTGGCTGGGATTTAGCACATGCCGCAGGAAACGTAGAATTGAAGCTTAATGAGTGGGGTGTAGATTTTGCCGCGTGGTGTACGTATAAATACATGAATTCTTCGCCGGGTGGAGTTTCGGGAATGTTTGTTCACGAAAAACACGCTTACAACACAGATTTGCCTCGATTTGCAGGATGGTGGGGTCACAACAAAGAACGTCGTTTCTTGATGGAACCACAATTCGACCCAATGCGAGGTGCAGAAGGTTGGCAATTGAGCAACGCACCGGTTTTAGGAATGGCCGCTCACTTGGCGAGTTTAGACATATTCGAAGAAGCGGGAATGGATAGAATTTTTGCAAAAAGAGATTTACTGACCGCCTACATTGAATTTATTATTGATGAAATAACAGCGAAGCATGGCGAAAAATGTTCGTTTGAAATAATAACGCCAAGGGATAAAACCAAACGTGGCGCCCAATTGTCTATCTTAGTCCATGGTATGGGCAAGGCATTATTCGATAAAATGTGGGACGAAGGAATAATCGCCGATTGGCGCGAACCAAATGTTATTCGCATCGGGCCAGCACCACTGTACAATTCATTTGAGGATGCTTACCGTTTTGGACAAATAATAGAAAGAGTAATTTTAGCATAGAATTAAACAAGATAAAAATGATAATAGAACCAAGAACACGAGGATTTATTTGTTTAACAGCCCATCCAACAGGATGCGAAAAAAATGTTATAACACAAATTGAATATGCAAAAGCAAGACCAGTTTCTAACGGACCTAAAAACGTTTTGGTCATTGGTGCTTCAACAGGATTTGGTTTGGCCTCAAGAATAACAAGTGCATTTGGCAGTGGAGCTTCAACAATTGGTGTTTTCTTTGAAAAAGAGCCATCAGAAGGAAAAACCGCATCACCAGGCTGGTACAACTCTGCGGCATTCGAAGTAGAAGCCAACAAAGCTGGATTGTATGCAAAGAGTATAAATGGAGATGCTTTTTCGGATGAAATAAAGGCGCAAACGGCTGCACTAATCAAAAAGGATTTGGGAAAAATCGATTTGGTTATTTATAGTTTAGCTTCGCCAGTCAGAAAACATCCGAAAACGGAAGTTCTACACAAGTCGGTTCTAAAACCAATAGGCGGAGTGTTCACGGACAAAACAGTTGATTTTCACACAGGAGAAGTAAAAGAAATTTCCATAGATCCTTGTACCCAAGAAGACATTGAAAACACGGTGGCTGTTATGGGTGGTGAAGACTGGCAAATGTGGATTGATGAATTGAAAGCACAAGATTTATTGACAAATGACTTTAAAACGGTAGCGTATTCCTATATCGGTCCTTCCTTGACAGAAGCAGTTTATAGAAAAGGAACGATTGGTCGTGCGAAAGATCATTTGGAAGCTACGGCTTTTAAAATCACGGATAGTTTAAAATCTATTGGCGGACAAGCCTATGTTTCTGTTAATAAGGCTTTGGTAACTCAGGCAAGTTCTGCCATTCCAGTTATTCCATTGTATATTTCTTTATTGTACAAAGTGATGAAAGAGGAAGGTATTCACGAAGGCTGTATCGAACAGATCGTACGTTTATTCAATGACCGTTTGTACGCGAAAGAGACTCCATTGGACGAAGCGGGAAGAATCCGCATAGACGATTGGGAAATGCGCGACGATATTCAAGCAAAAGTTTTAGCCTTGTGGCCACAAGCAACAACTGAAACATTGCCCAAACTCGGTGATTTGAAAGGCTACGAAGAGGACTTCTTCAACCTTTTTGGCTTCAAGGTACCAGGGGTAGATTATTCTGCAGACGTCAATGAGGTAGTTGAAATACCTGGTTTGCAATAAATAATGGACATTCAAACACTAATAAAAGCAAAATATGTTGGCGAGTTGGATAGCTCAATGGCCTATTCAACTATCGGATTTCAAACGATAGCGGTGCTTGTTGGTGGAATTGTTCTTTGGCGCGTTAGCAACATGGTTCATCAAAGAAAATTAAACCAAAGAGCTCAAAAACCGCATTTTAAAACGAGGTTTTCTGAGCATTGGAAAAACAGGTAATTAATTATGAATGATTGAATTACGACGGTATACGTCAATTTGTAATTAAAATATTCGTAATTCGTAATTGAATAGAAATGAAAAAAATAGCAATCGTAGGCGCAGGACTAGTTGGAAGTTTACAAGCCATCCTAATGGCAAAAAAAGGACACCAAGTTCAAGTCTTAGAAAATCGACCGGATAGAAGAAAATCGGCGTTCATCGGTGGTAGATCCATCAACTTGGCATTGTCGGATAGAGGATGGAAAGCTTTGGATTTGGCCGGCGTATCCGATAAAATTCGCGAAATTGCATTGCCTATGTACCGAAGATGCATGCACGACACAAAGGGGAATTTGACCTATCAGCCATATGGTTTAGACAACGAGGCCATTTACTCGGTTTCTAGAGGTTTGTTGAATCAGACGTTAATGAATGAAGCGGAGCATTACCCAAATATTGAGTACTTGTTTGACTTAAAATGCAAAGACGTCGATTTGAGAGACAACACGATTGTGATGCAAAATTTAGAGAAAGAGTTGGTGACATTTAAGTTTGACAAACTTTTTGCTTGTGATGGAGCTTATTCGGCGGTTCGAACACGTTTACAAAAAACGGTTGGTTTCAATTACCAGCAAAGTTATTTGGGACATGGATACAAAGAATTGGAAATTCCGCCAAATGAAAATGGCACGCACAAATTAGAAAATGACTGCCTGCACATTTGGCCAAGAGGAGAATTCATGATGATCGCTCTTCCAAACATCGATGGAAGTTTTACGTTGACTTTATTCATGACTATCGAAGGAGAAGTATCTTTTAATGCGTTGAATTCAGATGAAAAAATAATGAATTTCTTTCAGGAAATGTTCCCAGACACCATTCCATTGATACCAGATTTGTTGAAAGATTTTGGCAATAACCCGGTTGGAAATTTAATGACCGTGAAATGTGATCCATGGCAATACAACGATAACATTTTGTTGTTGGGCGATGCTGCTCATGCCATTGTTCCGTTTTATGGACAGGGCATGAATGCAGGCTTCCAGGATTGCACAGTTTTCAATGATTTGTACGAAGAGCGAAAAGGCGATTGGACGAATCTGATGAAAGATTTCTCGGATCAACATTATAAAAATGGTCAAGCTATAGCAGATTTGGCGCTGTACAATTATATTGAAATGCGTGACAAAACGGCTGATCCAGATTTCTTATTGCGCAAGAAAATTGAAGCGAAGTTTACAAGAATGTACCCAGATTTGTGGTTGCCGTTATACTCCCGCGTTACCTTTACCCAAACTCCGTATGCCGAAGCTCTAGAACATGGCAATAGACAGCGAGGAATAATGGATAAAGTGATGGAAATTCCAAATATTCATAACATTTGGGATGATTCTGTCGTTATAGATAGTATTCTAGACTTATTAGAAAAAGACAAAGCACATGCATAAACTCATCCTTATTTCCTCAATGCTCCTCTTCTCCGGGGGAATTTTTGCTCAGAAAAACTTACGACCAGGCTCTAACAAAAAGCGGAGTCAAGTCTTTGGTGGAGCGCAAGACTTTAAAAATTATCAACCACGCGGATTGCAATTTTCTTTTGGTCCAACGTATACGATGACGAGTGGAAAAAATGAAATGATCAAACCTGATTCATTGTACAATGGGCAGCGCTTTCGATACAACCAAGACCCATCGGGTCGATTGGGAGTAGCTTTGGATATTGGTATGGCACATTTTCCAATGAAAACACCGAAGTTCAAAATAGGAGGTAATCCGTTTCGAATACTCTCTTATTGGGATTGGGGATTGGGTGTCAAACTATACGGAGGAAAAGAAAAAACAACAGTAGAATACACGGATGCAACCGGAACCAATGTAATTTTTTCAGAAACGGGGAAGGGTAAATTTTACAACACCTACGCGAGCGCTCATATTACAGCACATAAAATATTTTACTTTAAAAACCCAAAATTCTTTATAGACAACGGTTTGGGCGTTAATTTGGATTACCGAGTAATTCAGGGAAGTCAAAAATACGACGGAATTCATTTTCCGGAAAACCAAAGATTCCAAAAAAACATGGCCGTGCAGTTACACTATGATCTTGGTTTCGGAATTAAGCTGAAAAGAGGGTCTTATTTTATTCCGACCGTTTCTACACCTATTCTTGGTTTTTACGAATGGAATGGAGGCACCCCAGCGATTCAATGGTTTTCATCCAACTACTGGCCAATTACGTTGAAAGCAAAATTCATTTTCTTATTCAAGCAAAAGTCCAACGGTTGCAATACCGGCACGGAAGAAGACAGAAAGAAGAACAAGGAATATATGCAAAACAATTAAGCGATGAAAAAAATTTTCCATCTTAGTTCTTGTAGCACGAACCAACGAATATTAAAGGAAATCAATCCTGGGAAAGAGGTTGAATTGCAAGACATCAAAGAGCAAAACATTGATGCAAAAACCTTGGATTGGATAAAGGAAAAAGTAGGTTCGTACGAAGTGTTGTTTTCAAAGCGAGCAATGAAATACAGAGGTTTGGGCCTCGATAAAATGAACCTTACCGAAGACGATTACCGCAAATACATGTTGGAAGAATACACTTTTTTAAAACGCCCTTTCATTATCAATAACGATGAGGTTTTCATTGGGAATACAAAGAAAGAGGTTGAGGCGGCCGTAAGGAGTTTTGGAGGGTAAGTTTACTACTTGAAAAGTTTAAATTAAGGCTGCCCACCTAAGTCTAGAAATTTTTGCCAATATTTCTTTGCCGTTTCATTGTCTCCCTCTCCGCTATATGCCGCTGCTAAGTTTCGGTAACAACCTGGATCATTTGGCTCTTTCTCTATTCCTTGATTCGCATACATTTTTGCCATTTTGTAGTTTTTTTTAAGCAAATACATGTAGGATAAATTGACGTAATCTATCTTTTCTTCGGGATAAAATTTCATATACTTTTTTAAATAAAGCAAAGAACTATCAGCCTCTTTTTGCATGGAATAAATAGAACTTAAATTATGGAGTGATAATTTATAAGTAGGTTCAAACGATAGCGATTTTTTATAATATTTCAAAGCTGTTAAGGTGTCTGTCTCTGCGAAAGAGATTACGCCTAAGTTGTAATAAGACTCAAAATAGGATGGAAGTATTTCAATACTCTTCCAGTAATGAAATTTCGCTTTTTCATAAAAGTAATCTCGATCGGCAATCGTCGTAGATTGTTCTGCCTGAACCCTAAATTCTGATGCCATTCCTGATTGCGCGCGCGCGCTGTTTGGAGCAGAATCTAATCCGGATTGAAACAAAGTGTAATTGTTTTCCCATACAGGCACTCTTGCCATTGTCAAACCAGAAAAGAAAACAAAGAGCGATGCAAAAAGCAACTTGAATTTTGAGTTGAATTTATCCAATTCTGGACTCATTTTCAAGAAGTAAAAAACGACACCAAACAATGCAATTAGCATACCCAAAGATGGGGTGAACAGAAAACGATCGGCAAAAGTAGAGCCTATTTTCAAAATAAAATTATTCGAAACCGACGAAGTAATAAAGAAGAACAACAGACCAAATGCGATCGGGTTCCTTTTTCGAACAAAGAAAATAATAAGAACAAGAAAGCCTACATGCAATAAAATTGAGAAAATAACCCAAGGAGAAGAAAGACCCACTAGCGGAATGTGATTAAAGGAATAATCATAACTCATGAAATAGGGGAAGAGGCTTTGTTTAAAAAATAAAAGGAGAATATAGAATCTCGTTCCAAACAGTTCATTGAAATTTGAAGCGCCATATAGCACGTTATTAATAACGAGTTCACTATCCATTTCAGGTTGAAGAGTTAACACCTGACTTCGGATGAGAAGGAATAATCCGGCAATGCCAATAAATGGAAGAGTGCGAATAACAATTTGCTTAAGGGATTTTTCGCCTTTAAAATAAATCACAAGTGGAATCAAAGCAACATAGGTTATACTACTTTCCTTAGAAAACAGGGCCAATGCCAGCCAAATACCGGGCAGGAAATAGGAAGAAATGGTGTTTTTTTGGTAGTTAATTAATAAAGACCGGAGCAACAACAATCCGAACAGGCAACTTAAAAGTTCATCTCGACTTTTCAAACTACATACTACTTCTGTATGAATTGGATGCGCTATAAATAGCAGAGCGATAATTCCACAAAGCAATACTGACCAATTGGAAAACATTTTTTTGAGAAAAGAGAATAGAACAAAGCCAGTCAATATGTAGAGTAGGATATTTATGAAATGTCCCGCCTTAGCATTTACACCGACCATTTCCATCTGAAGAGCGAAAGTAGAAAGAGTTAAAGGTCGGTAACTGTCATAATTATCTTTTCCGAAATACCCA
>JAHEMP010000300.1 GCA_024643585.1 Crocinitomicaceae bacterium
TACACATCCTCAAAATGGCGTAGCGCCAACTCCAAACGCATGTGTGGCTTTGAAAAATGCAACCATTTTGGTCAGTCCCACAGAAACGATTGAAAAAGGAACTTTGCTCTTTCGTGATGGTGAAATTATTGAAGTGGGTCGCTTGGTAGTTGTGCCAAAAGGAACTATTGAAATCGACTGTGAAGGCAAAACCATTGTTGCTTCTTTTATTGAATTGAATTCGAGCATAGGTTTGCCTCCAGTAAAAGGTACCGAAAGATCTTTTCGACCACAATTGGAAAGTTCTAAAAAAGGAGCCTATTACTGGAACGAAGCCATTCATCCAGAAACAAGGGCAAATTTGGAATACACAATAAACGAGAAAAACATAGACGAACTTCAAAAAATGGGATTCGGGTATGCCGTTTCTCATTTTCAAGATGGAATTGCTAGGGGAACAGGTGCTTTGGTTACTTTGGGAAAAGAAAACTTGCATAAACATGTACTTTCGTCTGATGCAGCTGCCTATTTTTCTTTTGAAGCTGGAATATCTAGACAAACCTATCCGTCATCTCAAATGGGCAGTATAGCCTTACTTAGACAAACTTTGTACGATTTGGAATGGTACAAAAAATCAAAAACAGCACCACTTGATCTTTCATTGGAAGCCATGAAAACACAAATGACTTTACCGCTGTTTTTTAAAACAGAAGACAAGTGGGAAATTTTAAGAGCTGATAAAATTGCCAAAGAATTTGGGTTGCCAATGATTTACATAGGCAGTGGGAATGAATATGCGGCTATAAAAGAACTCAAAAATTCGAATGCAACCTTGGTTTTACCCATGAATTTTCCAGCTGCTTACGACGTAAATGATCCTTATATCAGTCGTCAAATTTCTTTAAGCGATTTAAAACATTGGGAATTGGCGCCTGGCAATCCTTATTTTGTCAATAAAGCAGGAATTCCATTTGCTTTAAGCACCGAAGGATTAAAAACCCCAGCTGATTTTTGGAAGAATTTGCAAACGATGATTGAAGCTGGATTACCTGCAGAAGCGGCTTTGGCGGCTTTGACTACCCGACCTGCGAAAATGCTAAAAATGGACAGTTTAATAGGTACTTTAGAAAAAGGAAAGAAGGCTTGTTTCTCTATTTTTAATGGCAATCCATTCAAAGAAAAATCCGAATTATTAGAAACTTGGGTAAACGGCGAAAACTCAACAATAAAATCATCAGCTTTAGTTGACATACGAGGTAGTTACAACTTATTGGTTGACAACAAATCCTTCCCCATTGTCATTGAAGGAACACCTGATAAACCGACAGGAAAAATAACGTACGCAAACCCTTCTCCAGAAATTAAAGACAGTATAAAAATCAAACCCTTCATTGAAATAATCGGTAATGACGTGGTTATTCAATTCAATGTGAACAACGATGAATGGAAAGGCTCCGTAAACTTAAAAGGAAAATTCACTGAAAAGTTTGGTGTTTTCGAAGGGTCCGGTCAATTACCAACTGGCAGTTGGGTGAAATGGTCAGCGATCCGAAATAAGAAATTCATCGAAAAAGAGAATGACAAACTATACAAGATAAAAGAAATTCAGCCCAATATATACCATCCAGTAATGGCCTTTGGGCGAACAAGCGATACGCTGTCCTCCAATTTGGTGATTAAAAATGCAACACTTTGGACCAATGAATCAGATGGGAAAATAGAAAAAGGAAATATCGTTATTTCCAACGGCAAAATAACAGCCATTGGTCCAAATGCCTCCGGTTCAGGAAGGCAAATTGACGGAACGGGAATGCATGTAACACCTGGAATTATTGATGAACATTCGCACATCGCCATTTCCAAAGGTGTGAACGAAGGTGGACAAGCCATAACAGCTGAGGTTTCAATTGGCGATGTGGTTAATTCTGATGACATTAATATTTATCGTCAACTTTCAGGTGGTGTCACGGCAGCTCAATTGCTACATGGATCTGCCAACCCAATTGGTGGACAATCTGCTTTGATCAAATTGAAATGGGGATTCAGCCCTTCGCAAATGTTGATTCCAAACGGCACGAAATTTATCAAATGTGCCTTAGGAGAGAATGTCAAACAAGCCAATTGGGGGGATTTCAATACCGTTCGTTTTCCGCAAACAAGGATGGGTGTTGAACAAGTTTTCTATGACGGTTTTAATCGTGCAAAAGCGTATGAAAAGGAAAAAGCAAAAGGAAACTATAGGACCGATTTGGAATTGGAAGTATTGTTAGAAATTTTAAAATCAAATCGTTTCATTACTTGTCATTCCTATGTTCAAAGTGAAATCAATATGTTGATGCATGTTGCTGATTCGATGGGATTCACTATCAATACCTTTACACACATCTTGGAAGGTTACAAAGTAGCCGACAAAATGGCCAAACACGGTGCTGGTGGTTCAACATTCTCCGATTGGTGGGCCTACAAATTTGAAGTAAAAGATGCTATACCTTACAACGCTAGCTTAATGCAAAAACAAGGTGTGGTGGTTGCTGTTAATTCGGATGATGCAGAAATGGGTCGTCGCTTGAATCAAGAAGCAGCAAAAGCAGTCAAATATGGCGGTATGAATGAAATTGAAGCATTAAAATTGGTTACACTCAATCCTGCCAAACTTCTTCATTTGGACGACAGAATGGGAAGCTTGAAAGTGGGTAAAGATGGCGATATCGTTTTGTGGTCTGCTCACCCGCTTACTGTTGAAGCCCGAGCAGAAATTACGATTGTTGATGGACAAATCCTTTTCGATAGAGATGAAGATTTGAAACGTCAACATAGAGATGCAGTCGAAAAAGCGCGTATATTATCCTTGATGCTAAAAGCGAATGATGAAGGAGAGAAAAAAGTTCCATTCATTAAAAAGGCAACAAATTATACCATTGTGACACCATAGGTCAAGAAGGAACTGAAAA
>JAHEMP010000301.1 GCA_024643585.1 Crocinitomicaceae bacterium
ATTTGGAATGAATGTAATTTCAACAATTGAAGCTTTTGTTGGTATTTCGATAACGGCATTAGCAACAGGTTTAATTTATGGTAGATTTTCCAAACCACTTCTTAAACTTGCGTTTAGTCACAACATTATTTTGTGTCCTTTCGAAGATAGCACTGCCTTGATGTTTCGCATGGTAAATACACGTGATAATGTGCTAATAAAATCAAAGGTAAGTACCATTTTAATTATAGACAAAGGCAATGGTGATGATCCATTTAATAAGGAATATCACAATTTGGAGTTGGAATTAAGTTCAATTTTATTTTTTCCTTTAAGCTGGACGGTAGTGCACAAAATAACTCCGGATTCTCCACTTTATGGCTTAAGCCTTGAAGATATAAACAAGCGACATGCAGAATTGGTCGTTCTATTCGAAACGTTCGACGAAACATTTGGACAAGAAATGATTCAGAAGCACTCTTATGCTAGTGACCAATGGCTAGAAAATGTTAAATTTGATATGATTTACGGTCCAAATGATAAAGGTCAATTAGAAATTCAAGTCAAAAACATCAATCAAGTTTCCCCAATAAAAAATTAAATTGAAAGTCACCCAAATTGATTCAACGATGGAATTGCCTGTTATGGAGCAATTCTACACTATCCAGGGAGAAGGTTATTACTCCGGAAAATCAGCTTATTTCATTCGATTAGCAGGCTGTGACGTTGGCTGTGTTTGGTGTGACGTTAAAGACTCATGGGACAATGAAAAACATCCTTTGGTTGATTTGGATAGTATTTGCAAACCTATTTTTGAATCCAATACAAATTTTGTTGTCATTACCGGTGGCGAACCCGCTATGTACGATCTGTCTAGTTTAACCGATAAAATTCACCAAAGAATACCCTTAATAGCAATCGAAACTTCAGGATGTTATCCGCTAATTGGAGATATTGATTGGTATTGTTTTTCACCTAAAAAGTTTAAAGCACCAATTGAAGAAGCTTATGAAAAGGCAAACGAGTTAAAGGTAGTTATTGCCCATGTTTCAGATTTCGAATGGGCTGAAAGCCACGCTAGAAAGGTAAACGAAAACTGCAAATTGTACCTTCAGGCCGAATGGTCAAAACAGGAACGATTTTTGCCACAAATTATTGATTATGTAAAGGATAATCCAAAATGGCGAATTTCTTTACAAACACACAAATTCATGCAAATTCCATAATATGAGGTATCTCTTTATTTTTCTTCTTTTTTCATTAGGAATCTCGTCGTGTAGCATTGCACAACAAAAATATTCAGTCAATAATAAAAAAGCTATACGCCTTTTTGAACAAGGACTTGAAGCACCTAGACTTAATATTGATGAAAAAACAGGCTATCCAGATTATTATAGCGGAATTAGTCATTTAGAAAAAGCATTAAATATTGAACCCAACTTCTGGGAAGCACATTTACTTTTAAGCGAATTTTACGAAATTCTAGGACAAATTACACCTGCAATTTATAATCTAGAGGAAGCAATTAGAATCAATCCAAATCATTCACCTTCAGGAAGTTCGTATTATTTTTTAGCCTCTTTGCTAAACGCAGATGGACAATATGAAAAGTGCATTGCCTATGTCGATCAATTCCTATTGTTTAAAAATTCAAATCCAGATTCCCGTCGTAAAGCAATTGACCTCAAAGAAAATTCAATATTTGCTCTTCAAGCCATGGCCAACCCTATTGCATTCAACCCTGTAAATATAGGTCCAGGAATTAACACGGCCGACCCTGAATACTTCCCAACCATTACAGTGGACGGTAAAACAATTTTATTCACACGAAGAATTAAAGACGACAGAGTTTTAGGTGGATTTAAGGAACAAGAAGATTTTTTTATTTCTCAGCTAAGTGAAAAGAAAATATGGCAAACTGCTATTCCTATGCCTTCTAATGTAAATACTGTAAATAACGAAGGTGCTCCCACGTTAGCTCCAGATGGACGCTCTCTTATTTTCGTTGCTTGCCCAGACGCAACTGGAGAAAATTATGGCGAAGGTAGAGATGGAAAAGGAAGTTGCGATTTATTCTTTACCAAACGTCTTGGATCAAAATGGACCAATCCTAAAAATCTTCCCGGACTTGTAAACACTTTTAATTGGGAAACTCAGCCCTCTCTTTCCGCGGATGGAAAAACGCTCTATTTCATTAGAGGCATTCGAAACAGAGATGGGTCAAAAAGTTCCGACATTTATGTTTCTCACTTATCGGATGACGGTACATGGGGAGCAGGAGAAAGGTTGCCAAATACAGTAAATTCGCCTCAAGAAGAAGAATCAGTTCTTATCCATCCCGACGGAAGAACGCTTTATTTTGCTTCTCGAGGTCACCAAGGCATGGGCGGAACCGATTTATTTGTCAGTCGAATGGATGCTAACGGGAATTGGGGGAAACCTGAAAACTTGGGATACCCAATTAATACAAGATTTGATGAAAATTCGCTAATGGTTTCGGCCGAAGGCGAAATTGCCTTTTTTGCCTCAGACAGAAGCGGAGGTTATGGCGGATTAGATATTTATTTTTTCGATATGCCAGAGCAATTCAGACCCACCAAAACGTTGTATTTTGAAGGTTTGGTATATGATGCTGAAACAAAAAATCCTTTGCCTGGAAAATTTCAATTACTTGATTTAGAGACTGGTAAAGAGATTGTTTACAGTGAAGCAGATAAAATCACTGGAGAATTCATGGTAACCCTGCCTATAAATAGAAAGTATGCTTTGAATGTTAACTACCCTAATTATGCTTTTTATTCGTCAAATTTTGACATGAAAACGAATTCAAACAGTGAAGCAATTCACATGAATATTCCACTGGTTCCATTGAATAGTACCTTGCCAAATATATTGAACAATGTCTTTTTTGACTTAGGCAAAGCCTCCCTCAGGGACGAATCTT
>JAHEMP010000302.1:0-754 GCA_024643585.1 Crocinitomicaceae bacterium
AGCGGCCGTAAAAACCGAAATGCGGTCATAATCAATATTTCCATCGTTGTCGATTAATTGGGTTGTATTGGGAATATTGTCAACGGCAAACCGTATTGCTGAAAATCCAACTGTGCTTCTATCATCAATGGAATGAGCCAATCCCAAATAGTCGAATTTGGCAATACCTGCAAAATATTCGCTATGCATCAATGAGACTTCCAACCATTTGTCTACCTGCGTTAAGCCTGCAGGATTCCAAAAGCCAGAGTTAACATTTCCAGTACTGGCAATTACGGCATTTCCAGCTCCTAGAGCCTCGGCGCCAACACCAATATTTAAAAATTCATTAGAATATTTTGGAGCGAGTGAACCTTGAGAAAAGGCTGTATTCCAATTAAAACAAGTTGAACAAAGTAAAATAGCGAAAAAAATTACTTTCATAGGTTTTAAAATCATGTCATATAAACGATAAATGATTGCTTAAATTGCATTACTCAACGTTGTTCAGTTTAATTTATACGTAAATTTAAAACATTTTGCTTTATTTCGCAGCATGAACAAACGTGTTACACTTTTTAATATTCCAAACATTATTACCGCATGTAATATGTTATCTGGAATTATGGCCATTGTTTTTATTTTTTTTGGTCGATTAGACTGGGCGCCTTGGTTTATATTCTTAGGTGCAATCTTTGATTGGTTAGATGGATTTGTGGCCAGAATTTTGAAACAATTTTCAGAACTTGGGAAACAGCTTGATTCTCTAGCCGAC
>JAHEMP010000302.1:764-2919 GCA_024643585.1 Crocinitomicaceae bacterium
GATCTTGGAAACCCAATCCAATCTGGAAATTTTAATGATTATGCATCCTATTGTTTGGCAAATTGGAAAAATGCCCTTCTTTATGGATCTTCGAAAGTATATGTTGGTTATTATTTATGGGTACCTTTTATAGCTTTATTAATACCTGTTTTTTCTTTGTTCAGATTGGCAAAATTTAATATCGATACAAGGCAAAGTGAATCTTTTTTAGGACTTCCGACGCCGGCAAACACTTTGTTTTTCACAACCTTTGTTTTGGCCTTGTCTTACTATTTTAATACAGGTGGGTATCCGACTTATTTTATAACCGTTCTTTTTGAACCGATTTTTTTATCTGTATTTATTGTATCAATGTCGTATGCTTTAGTAACAGAAATACCACTATTTGCATTAAAATTGAAATCATTTAAATGGAAGGGGAATGAGATTCGGTATATTTTTATTCTACTTTCTTTCGTATTAATTCTTTCAACAGGCGTTTGGTCTATTGCATTAATTGTATTTTTGTACCTGGTTTTGTCAATTTTGGTAAATCAAAGCCAAACGATTAAAAATAAATAGAATGAAATTCAAAGCAGAAATCGACGTAATGCCTTTAGAGGCACTTTTGGACCCACAAGGAAAAGCGGTCACAAGCAGTATGAAAACAATTGGTTTGCCCGAAATATCTGGTGTTCGAATTGGTAGACACGTACGGTTGTTTGTAGAAGCAGCAGATCATCAAGAAGCGGATTCTATGGTTCAAGATGCATGTAAAAAATTATTGGCAAATGCGATAATGGAAAGTTATACTTATTCTATCGAAAAAGTTTAACATTTTTTTGTACCTTAGGTACAACACATTTGATTTTTAAACGATTATCTAATTCAACTAGAAATTTATATTGTATGTCTGAAAATGAAATTCTCCCAGAAGCACCTAAAAAAAATAATGGTGGATTTATTGCAGCAATTTTGCTTTTGTTGCTTGGTCTTGGTGTAATGGCTTATTTGTGGTCTCAAAAAAATAGTCAATTAAATGACTGCGCCAACGAAGTAGCGACTTTGCGTGCAAATGAGGATGGCATGAATCAAATGATGGAAGGCTATGTTGGAAACATGTCAAATGATTTAAGAAAGGACTTCCAAAGTATGCTAGAAACATACGACGCTTTGATTGAAAAAGACAAGTCAAAAGCGGATAGCTTGAACATGCAAAAAGAGAAAATTCAAGGCTTGATGGATGAGTTAAGTCAGAACAAAAAATTATCGGCTTCGCAATTGTTCAAATTGAAAAAGGAGAATGAAACCTTACGTGGAATAATGAAAAGCTACGTGATGCAAATAGATTCTTTGAATACATTGAATTTAAAATTGGAGTCCAATCTTCAAACAACAAAAACTCAGTTGTCTGAGACTACCAATGAAAGAGATCAATACAAACAAGATGCAGAATCGAGCGCTGAACAAGTTAAAAAAGGTTCCAAATTGCAAGCTTTTGGATTCTCCAGCTCTGGTTTAAGAATGAAATTGAATAATACGACGGAAGAGACGAATAGAGCGAGAAATACGATTCAAATTCGTTCATCCTTCACGATTTCTGAAAATCCAATTACACCTCCAGGCAAGAAAACAGTATTTATGCAAATCATAGATCCTTCTGGTAAAACTTTGCAATCAAAATCATCAAATGTTGTTCAAACTGATGGAGGAGCAATTGCCTTTTCAGATAAAAAAGATATTGATTACAATAACGAAAGAATTGATTTGTCCATATTCTATGATTTAGGTGGTGCAGACGCAGCAAAAGGAAATTACAAAGTGAAAATCTATATTGATGGGCAATTAGCCGGCACAGATAGCTTTACACTTAAATAATAATGCTTAGATAAATAAAAACAAGTAATCATCATCTCTCCCTGATTTAGTGTTCTTTCAGGGGATGTTTGCATTTCTCCTTAAAATTGACGGTCGTTGGAGCACCGAACTGTCCACATTTAGTTATATGGTAAATATTTTTATAGCAAATCTTGACTGGGAAATTAGTTCCGAGGATTTGAAAGCTACGTTTTCTGCTTTTGGACCAGTTTCGTATGCTCATGTGGTTTTTGATAAAGAAACCAAAAAATCCAAAGGTTACGGTTATGTAGAAATGGAAAATGCCGATCAAGCCATA
>JAHEMP010000303.1 GCA_024643585.1 Crocinitomicaceae bacterium
GCCTATCCATGAAGTGTTGATTGATAAAGCTTTGATGGGTTGGAAAGAATACGAATTAGAATTATTAAGAGATAAAAACGACAATGTGGTGATTATCTGTTCTATCGAAAATATGGATCCGATGGGTATTCATACTGGAGATTCCATCACAGTTGCGCCAGCAATGACGTTGTCTGATACTACTTTCCAAAAAATGAGAGATTATGCTATCTTGATGATGCGTAGTATCGGAAATTTTGCGGGAGGTTGTAATGTACAGTTTGCTGTTTCACCAGATGAAAAAGAAGATATTGTAGCGATTGAAATCAATCCGCGTGTGTCTCGTTCATCGGCTTTAGCATCAAAAGCAACAGGTTATCCGATTGCAAAAATTGCTTCGAAATTGGCTTTGGGTTATAATCTAGATGAATTACAAAATCAAATTACAAAATCAACTTCAGCGCTTTTTGAGCCGACCTTGGATTATGTGATTGTAAAAATACCACGTTGGAATTTTGATAAATTTGAGGGTGCTGACAGAACATTAGGACTTCAAATGAAATCGGTTGGAGAGGTAATGGGGATTGGACGTTCATTCCAAGAAGCCTTGCACAAAGCCACTCAATCATTAGAAATCAAAAGAAATGGTATTGGTGCTGATGGAAAAGGGTATACCAACTACGAACAAATTATTGAAAAACTGACCAATCCAAGTTGGGATCGTGTTTTTGTAATTTATGATGCAATTGCAATGGGAATTCCATTGAGCCGTATTCATGAAATTACTAAAATTGATATGTGGTTCTTGAAACAATATGAAGAATTATTTACTTTGGAAAGAGAAATATCTAGTTTCAAATTGGATAATTTACCAAAAGAATTGTTGTTAGAAGCCAAACAAAAAGGTTTTGCTGACAGACAGATTGCTCATATGTTAGGTTGTTTGGAGAGTCAAATTCATGCTTTACGTATGTCGATGAATATAAATAGAGTGTTTAAATTGGTAGACACTTGTGCTGCAGAATTTAAAGCATTGACACCTTATTATTACTCAACATTTGAAGCTGAAATAGAAACAGCTAATGGAGAACGCTATGTTCATAATGAAAGTATCGTAACCGAAAAGAAGAAAATAATTGTTTTAGGCTCAGGTCCAAACCGAATTGGGCAAGGAATCGAATTTGATTATTCTTGTGTGCATGGAGTATTGGCTGCCAAAGAATGTGGTTATGAAACGATTATGATTAACTGTAATCCAGAAACGGTTTCGACCGATTTTGATACGGCAGACAAGTTGTATTTTGAACCTGTATTCTGGGAACATATTTACGACATCATTCAACATGAAAAACCTGAAGGAGTTATTGTACAATTAGGAGGACAAACTGCTTTAAAAATTGCTGAGAAATTAGCTAAATATGGTATAAAAATATTAGGAACTAGTTTTGATGCTTTGGATTTAGCTGAAGATAGAGGTCGTTTCTCCGATTTATTGACTGACTTGAAAATTCCTTTTCCAAAATTTGGTATCGCCGAAACTGCAGATGAAGCTTCTGCTTTAGCGGATACTTTAGATTTTCCTTTATTGATTCGCCCTTCCTATGTATTGGGAGGTCAGGGCATGAAAATTGTAATCAACAAACAAGAATTAGAAGAACACGTTATCAATTTGTTGAAATCGATTCCAGGAAATAAATTGCTTTTAGATCATTATTTAGACGGAGCAATTGAAGCGGAAGCTGATGCGATTTGTGATGGTGAAAATGTGTATATCATTGGAATAATGGAACATATTGAGCCTTGTGGAGTTCATTCAGGTGATAGTAATGCTACTTTGCCTCCATTTAATTTGGGTGAATTTGTAATGACTCAAATAAAAGATCATACTAAAAAAATAGCTTTGGCTTTGCAAACGGTTGGTTTAATCAACATCCAATTTGCGATAAAAGACGATATTGTTTATATCATTGAAGCGAATCCTAGAGCTTCTCGTACAGTTCCATTTATTGCAAAAGCATATGGTGAACCTTATGTAAATTATGCTACGAAAGTAATGTTGGGAGAAAATAAAGTAACTGATTTTGATTTTAATCCACAGTTAAAAGGTTATGCGATTAAGCAACCAGTTTTCTCTTTCAGTAAATTCCATAATGTGAATAAAGCATTAGGGCCAGAAATGAAATCAACAGGTGAAAGTATTTTATTTATTGATGACTTGAAGGATGATCAATTCTATGAATTGTACTCTAGAAGAAAAATGTATTTGAGTAAATAAGCTTTAATTAGTATAATAAAAAAACCCGTTTTGAATTCTTTCTCGAAAGTAAACTACTATTCGGAAAGAATTTAAAACGGGTTTTATTTTAAAAAATGTTTTATGAAATCCTTATTTTTTGATTCACATAAACTTTTTTAGACAATGTTTTAAAGATTAGTAAAACAGCTGTTTTGTTAGTTTCTTTTATAACTGTAATAAATAAAAGGGATTGTTGACAAAATTGTTTTAAGGGAGTTATTTTGTAAATTTGTTCTCTTATAATAATTTTTTCAAGGAATTCTTGTTATACGATTAAACTAAATAGTAAAGATGAAAATGAAAGCTTATATTGGATTGTTATTTTTAGTGAACATCTCGATGTTTGCACAAACAGATTATAATAAATTAGATGAAAAAGGAAATAGAAATGGACCTTGGAAGGGAAATTATGAAGATACTAAAAATCCAAAATACGAAGGTACTTTCGATCACGGAAAGGAAGTAGGTGTTTTTACTTTTTTTGATAACACCAAGACAAAAAGAGTAATTGCTACCCGAGAATTTAATCCAACGGACAATTCCGCATATACGATTGTGTATGACCAACTCAAGAATAAAGTGAGTGAAGGTAAAGTCGTAAACAAGATTTCTGAAGGAAAGTGGATCTATTATCATA
>JAHEMP010000058.1 GCA_024643585.1 Crocinitomicaceae bacterium
GCAGAAATGATAGCATCGCTTCACGATGACAAGGAGAAAATTGCGATTCCTCATTTTTACGATGACGTTGTTGAATTGTCTGCAGAAGAGCGAGCTGAAATGGCCAAGGCTCCTTTTAGTGTTGAAGCGTACAACAAAGCTTTAGATATCGCGGATGTGCATGGGGAAGAAGGCTATTCTACGCCAGAAAGAGGATCAATTCGCCCAACTTTGGATGTAAATGGAATTTGGGGCGGATACATAGGTGAAGGTGCCAAAACCGTTATTGCTTCAAAAGCGTATGCAAAAATTTCCATGCGATTGGTTCCCAACCAAGATCCGAAAAGAATTACTGAATTGTTCCAAAAACATTTTGAAAGTTTAGCGCCGAAAAGCGTAAAAGTGAAGGTTACTCCACATCATGGTGGGGAGCCGGCGGTAACACCAATCGATTCAATTGGTTATGCCGCGGCATCTTTGGCCTACGAACAGTCCTTTGGTAAAAAACCAATTCCGGTTAGAAGTGGCGGAAGTATTCCTATTGTTGCTATGTTCGAAAAAGAACTAGGATTAAAAACGGTTTTAATGGGCTTCGGTTTGGATAGTGATGCCATTCATTCGCCAAATGAGCATTTCGGTTTGTTTAATTACTACAAAGGCATTGAAACGATTCCTTATTTCTACAAACATTTCACAGCTTTGTCTAAATAAATGAAATTGAAGCATTTATTTCTTTTAATAGGACTCTTATTTTTCACTTCTTGTATGGAATATGAGGAGTTGAGAGTAATATCTATTGGAAAAATTTCCCTTGATGGAATAGAAGGCAATACGGCCAATGTAAATATTAATGTTGAACTGGATAACCCTAACTTTTTTGGAATCAAAGTAAAACCTACATCCTTGGATGTTTTTGTTGAGGACGAATATATGGGTAAAGCCGTTTTGCATGATAAACTCAAAATTAAAAAGAGGTCAACTTCGAACTACAATGTTAAATTAGAATTGGTAGGCGAAAGTGGAATCATGAGAAAAGCCGTAAAATATGTACTTAAAAAGGATTTGAAAATCCGTATCAAAGGATATGTGAAAGGTTCAGTTTATGGTTTTCCAAAAAAAATATTGGTAGACGAAACAAAAACGGTTGATGGAAGTGTGTTTAAACTATTCTAAATACTTACCAATCAATCAATCAATCTCTTCAATAAAAACTCTTGGCATCCTGGCCGACAAACCGGTCATTATTTCATAGGGTATAGTATCGCATATATCCGCAAGATTTTTCAGATTCTGATTAGGACCAATAATCTCCACCTCGTCGCCAACTTGTAAATTATCCTCGGCACAATCAATCATGAGCATATCCATACATACTCTGCCAACAGTCGGATGGTACTTTCCGTTAACGTAAACACCGCCTTTGCCATTGCTTAATCTTCGCTGGAATCCGTCGGCATACCCAACAGGAATTATGGCAATTTTAGTTTTCTTGTCTGCAATAAAAGAACGTCCATACCCTAATGATTCACCAATATTGATGTCTTTAATTTGGGAAATTGTACTTTTCCAAGCAATCACATTCTCCAATGTTTTTTCGACTTCTGGGTTACTACTGATTCCAAACATTCCAATCCCTAAGCGAACCATATCAAAACAATATTCAGGATAATTTCCAAGTCCCTCACTGTTCAAGACATGTCTTAAAATTGGATAGGGTAGTGCTTTTTGAACATTCTCAGAAATATGTTGAAACGATTTTAATTGTAGCAGTGTAAACGAAGAATCGTTCAAATTATCTGCGTCCGCGAGATGTGAAAAAACAGATTGGACTTTTATTTCAGGTTGAGCTTTTATATACTGGATCACCCTCTCCAAATCGCCGGATTGAAATCCTAAACGGTGCATACCGGTGTCAAATTTCAAATGAATTGGAAATTGATCAATCCCTTCATGAATCAATTCAGTTACCAAAGCTTCCATTTGATCAAAAGAATAAACAGAAGGTTCTAGTTTGTATTGAAAGCAATCTTGCCAGCTTGAAAGATCAGTATTCATAACAATGATGGGCAATTTAACACCACTTTTTCTCAATTCAACACCCTCATCGGCAAAGGCTACGCCTAAATAACCTATTCCTTGTTGAACTAAAAATTCTGTAATTTTGGTTAGCTCGGCGCCATAAGATTGAGCTTTCACCATAGCGAGCAATTGACATGTTTTAGGAACACGAGATTTCCAAACGCCTATGTTATTTTTTAAAGCAGGAAGATTGATTTCCACGAAAGTACTGTGGTTTCGCGCCTTCATTTTACTTGCTAAGCGCTTTAATTCTGGCTGGTTTCCTTTGAAAAGGAGTATAGCATCGCTTAATTTATTGAAATCAACTTCAACGTTGGATCCAAAAATGAGCAAGTCTTTTTCGGTTGATTTTGCTTCTTTCAATGAATACTGAGCAACGACCTTTTTTAAAGATGATGTGTTCAATTTAACAGTTGCACTTTTTGACAGTATTAGGTAACGGTCTTTCTTATTGGACAAAGAAAGTTGATACCCTAACGCCTGTTCTAATCCATCTAAATTCCAATTGTAGGCGTCAAACAATAAAAGATTATTGTTTATACCATCCAAACTTTCCATACGCAAGGCAATTTTTGGAAGCGTCTGTATTTTGATGTCAATTGCAGTTTTGGTTATCCCAAAGTCAAAGGCTATTTTTCGAATTAAGTTTATGTTGTTTTCTTCTATAGTGCCTCCATCAAAAGTGTAAATTAAAGAGGTTGGATTAGCCAACTTATCTTTTAATTGATTGGGAATAAATAACTTTTCGCAATTTTTAAACAGAACTATTTTCTCCTTAAAATGATCTTCCTCCGAGTCGAAATTTTCTCGGTGCGCCATTCCAAAACTGGTTAAGACACCGATATTCGGCTGAATGATTTCCTCTAATTTTGCCATTTCACTCCTTTTTGAAATACCGGCTTCAATAATGGCTAGTTCTGTATCCTCACTGATTTCAAACAAGGAAAGTGCGACTCCTAATTGAGAATTAAAGCTTTTCGGACTGCGATTAATTTTGAATTTTTCGGATAATACATGGTACATCCATTCTTTGACAGTCGTTTTCCCTGCACTTCCGGTAATAGCGATAACAGGGATATTGAATTTTTTTCTGTGGTGTTTTGCCCAAATCTGTAGAGCTTCCAAAACAGAATTTACTTTTATGAAGGTGGCTTCAGGAAACTTTTTAGTGGCAACGTTTTCATCTACTAGAAAAAACCGAACCCTTTTTTTGTATCCTTCCTCAATGTATTTATGACCGTTGTTCGTAGCGGTTTTTAAACATGCAAATAAGGTAGTTGATCCTTGGTGGATTTTTCTCGTATCGTATGCAATAGAATGAATAGCCTCTTGATTTGTATTTTGCAAAAAGCTGCCCGTACAAATGGTTTGAATGTCTGAGCTAGTGTAGTTTATATTCAATGTTTAATCTTATTAAAACAAGTTCGGCAAAGAGGTTCGTAGTTGTTTTGCGAACCCAAAAGTACCCTTTCTTCATCTGATGAAATCCGATGTGAAAATTGAGCTAAGTTACCACAAGATAAGCAAATAGCATGAACTTTTGTAACATACTCTGCCATTGCTAAAATGGAAGGGATAGGACCAAAAGGAAGTCCTTTGAAATCCATATCAAGACCAGCAACAATTACACGCACCCCTTTGTTGGCAAGTTGATCGCAAACTGCGGCTAAATCATCATCAAAAAACTGGGCTTCATCAATAGCCACAATTTTTTCTTTCTTCCATAAATTCAGAATTTCATGAGAGTCGGCTATCACTTTTGCCTCGATAGCAGTGCCTTGATGGCTAACTACATTTTCCTCACTATATCGATTGTCTGTGGAGGGCTTGACTAACAAAATACTTTGTTGGGCAAATTCTGCGCGACGAAGCCTGCGAATTAATTCCTCGGTTTTTCCCGAAAACATGGAACCACAGATAACTTCTATCCAGCCATTGGTTCTATTGTCATCTGGAAATTGTTCTAAAAACATATTGTAAATAATTCAATTTATTAACTCGTTTGCGCACATTGCAGTTTTCGAAAATAACTCGCAATCAATCCAAGTTATTATCTAATATAAAATTCGTTATTTTGTAACGCAAGCCAATTGGAAAGTTACCAACTTGGCTCAAATTTTTAATAATAACTAGATAAATATACATGAAGCGAATAGAACTATTAAATCGAATTCAAGAAATTTATAAAAAATTGGAAAATGATAGCCTGAATTCCGATGAAATTGATGAATTGGTTCATTTGTCGAATAAGGTGTACGAACGCGCTTTGATTCTTCGATACAAAGTTGCAGAACAGAGAATATTTGGTGAAAACGTTGAACTTCAAACAAAAGACTTCGCGGATGATACAGACGATTTGGCCGAAGTAAAGTTTGAAGAATCGGTTTTACCGGAAACTATTGATTTCAGTATTTTCGAAGAAAAGGAAGAAGAAATTTTAGAAAGTGAGGCAGAGACTGAGAAAGAAATAATTGAAAGTTCAACTTCAGTTTCTGATTCATCAGAAAATATTTTGAATTTCAATGAACCAGCAGTTTCAATAGAAAAAGAAGATGAAACTCCAGCCGAAAAAGAAGAGGAGAAATCTGAAGTGCCTGAAATAGAGCAAAAGGCAATAACGAATAGTTCGGATTCAGACTGGACACTTTATTTTGGCAAGATGCTCTCCATGCACAGTTCAGGAATTCAAAAATCAATAGATAGTTTGGCGGGTTCATTCGGTTTGAATGAGCGAATTCTTTATATCAACGAATTGTTCAACGGAGACGCAGAAAAATTTTCAAATGCCATTTTGCAATTGGATAAAATTGAAGAATGGAATGCGTGTACACTTGCAATGGCGACAATGGCGGTAGAAGAAAATTGGGACAAAGAAAGCGATACCGTTGGTGAATTTGTCTTACATGTAAATAGAAAACATGCTTAGAGTAATTCTATTTGTATTTCTGATTACACCAAGTTTTGTTTTTTGCCAATTAGATCAAGTTCGAAATTGGACTAAAAACCTATGTTCGCCAGAAATGCATGGCAGAGGCTATGTTTCTTCAGGAGATAGTCTTGCAGCTGAATATTTGGCTACTGAATACAAAAAACTAGGTTTAAACCCAATTCCAGGACAAAGTTCAATGCTCCAGGCTTTCCAATTTCCTGTGAACACTTTTCCTGGAGCAATGGAGGTTAAATTGAACGAAAAAGAACTTATTCCAGGTGTTGATTTCATTGTTGACCCATCGAGTGGCAGTTTCAATGGGTATGTGAATATCGTGTATTTGTCTTCCAAGGAAGTATATGATGCAAACTCTCGAAACGAGTTTCTGAACAAATACATTGAAAATAACAAGCAGGGAATCGTTACGAACATTGACGATTTGAAAGGAGATTCATTAAAAATTTGCAAAGCAAGGTTGAGAGAATGGTCCGAAAATTTCACGATTGTTCAACTAACTAAGTCAAAGTTTACTTGGTCAGTTTCTTCAGAATTTAAGAATTACCCGTATATCATACTTCGCGATTCGCTTTGGGACAATCAAAAGCTGAGTATAAAAATTGAAAACAAATGGGTAAAAAACCACACTGCCAATAATGTATTGGCTTATTTACCTGCCAAAAGAAAAACTACTAAAACCTTATTTTTCTCTGCTCATTACGACCACCTAGGGAGAATGGGTTCGGAAACATACTTTCCGGGTGGAAACGACAATGCTAGCGGTTCGGCCTTGCTTTTGTCCCTTGCGAATTATTATAAAAAAAATCCAAGCAAATACAATATGGTATTTGTCGGATTTGCTGGCGAAGAAGCAGGTTTAATAGGTTCCCATTATTATGTTAATCACCCATTATTGCCACTAGAAGATATACGCTTTTTATTGAATTTGGACATAATGGGCAGTGGAGAAGATGGAATAACTGCTGTAAATGCAAGTCTGTTTCCAAAAGAATTTAAAAAATTAAAGCAAATAAACAGCAAAAAGAAACTCCTTAAAACGGTAAATTCCAGAGGGCCCGCGGCCAACTCTGACCATTATTTTTTCAGTGAAAAAGGAGTGCCTTGTTTTTTCATTTATACCATGGGGCCAAATAAAAATTACCACGACGTCTATGACACTTATGAAGCGCTTAGCTTTGCTGAATTCGAGGATTTATCTCAGTTAATAAAGCTGTTCGCTAATAAATTGTGATTCATAGACTTGTATACATCAAATTGTTTTTTGTTCGGTCTATTTAATGATAATCGTTACTTTAGGGTTTATAAATTTAGGACATGAAGATATTTCTACCTTGCTTATTTATTGTTTTTCTATCAACTGCTATTCTAGCTCAACCGTATGCTGGTAAATCTGGAGTAAAAGTAATCCCTCCTAAAGCGGCAGGGTGTATTCCTCCAAATACGACTCGGACAATGGAGATGAACAACGTGAGAATGTTGGTGCATACCGCCGGGAATTTATGGCAACGTTATCCGCAAAACTTTTCCATGTACGAAGTTCCTAAGAATTCAGGGATAATGTGTCTGTTTACAGCTGCCCTGTGGTTAGGTGGAACGGATGCAAATGGTCAATTAAAATTAGCTGCCTTACGATACAGAAATGGTCAGGATTATTGGACCGGACCACTTGTTCAAACGAGCGCTGAAATTACACCAGATGTTTGTAACCAATACGATAAGCATTTTGTTTCTACACAAGATGAAATTCGGAATTTTGCCGCTTGGTATCAGGCCGGTATCGCTGACCAACAAAATGGTACAAATACACAAGCTACATTATTCCCAAATTATAAAGTGCCCGATATAATAAAAGAATGGCCAGCTCATGGTGATGTTGGTGCAGGACAGGATTATTATTTGGCTCCATTTCTAGATTATAACGAAGACGGACATTACAATTGGGAAGACGGGGATTATCCTTGGCACGATATCTATAAGACAAAAGATTGTCAGGTTGATAGACGTGTTTCGCTTTACGGAGATTTAAATTATTGGTGGGTAATGAATGATAAAGGCAATATCCATACAGAAACAGGTGCAGACCCTATTGGTATGGAAATACGTGCCCAAGCATTTGCATTCGCTACCAATGATGAGGTGAACAACATGACTTTTTACAATTATGAATTGATAAATCGAGGTAGTTTAACGCTTTTCAATACGTATTTTGGATTTTTTACGGATGGAGCTTTGGGTGATCCATTCGACGACTATGTTGGTTGTGACGTAAATAGGGGTTTAGCTTATTATTACAATGGGAACAATTTTGATGGCGACAATGGCGGATACAAAGGATATGGTTTCTCTCCACCCGCTGTAGGAGTTGACTTTTTTGAAGGACCTTTTCAAGATGACGACGGTATAGATAATGAATATGGAATTGACGCTGGCGAAGCATTAAATGGAATTGGTTACGGTGATGGTATTGTCGACAATGAACGGTATGGAATGCGACGATTTTTGTATTATAGTAATACGACCAATGGTGCAAATCAATACCAAACCGATCCGCAAAGTGCATCCGATTATTACAATTATTTGAGAGGATATTGGAAGGATGGCACGTCGTTTATCTACGGAGGTAGTGGACACGTTTCTGACCCAAATGCTGACCCAAATAGACCATGCGCATTTATGTTCCCCGGTGATACTGATCCTTTGGGTTGGGGTACAGGTGGAATTGTTGAGCCGCCCTGGACGGAACAAACTGCTGGTAATACACCAAATGATAGACGTTTTCTGCAATCAGCTGGTCCATTTATTTTGAAACCAGGAGCAGTTAACAACATTACCGTAGGTGTCGCGTGGGCTAGAAGCCAAGAAGGGGATCCTTTTGCATCCGTTGAAGTACTAAGACGAGCAGACGATAAAGCACAAGCATTATTTGAAAATTGTTTTAGAATTATTGACGCTCCTCATGCGCCAACCCTATTGATTCAAGAGTTAGAAAATGAATTGATTCTTACCCTTTCGAATGAAATAAATTCAAACAACTACAAGGAAGAATACGTTGAATTAGATCCTTTTATCATTGCGGAAGATACAAGTGCCGATAAAAATTATCGTTTTCAGGGGTATCAAATTTTTCAATTAAAGGATGCAACAGTGTCCTCTTCGGAATTGGAGGATAAAACAAAAGCTAGGGTAGTTGCACAATGCGATATTAAAGATGGTATCGGCAGGTTAATTAATTTTGAATTTGACGAAGTTCTTCAAGCTGGAATACCTGTTGAAAAAGTGAAAGGTGAAGACACAGGGATTAAACATTCTTTCCAAATTTCAGAAGATTTGTTCGCACAAGGCAACAGAACTCTTGTCAATTTTAAACGCTATTACTACATGGCAATCGCCTATGCGCATAACAATTACAAAGATTATATTCCAGGTGACCCATTGTTTTTGGATGGACAGAAAAAAGTGTATTTACCAAGTCGAAAAGCCGCCGTTGGAGAAGTTAAGGTAGTTGAAGCCATTCCACATAATCCAAAAGCGGAAGCTGGTGGAACTTACCAATATGCTCAATACGGTATGACGCCAAAAATTACAAGATTGGATGGTCATGGCAATGGGGGCCGTGTGTTGGAATTGACCAAAGAATCAGAAGATAACATTGTTTCAACAGGTTATTTGGCAACTCCTGAATATCAAAATGGGAAAGGTCCAATCAACATTAAAGTTGTTGACCCTTTGAATGTCGCAGATGGTTATTTCGAATGTGAATTTTTAGATTACAATACGAATGCAACCTTACTTGGAAATGCTGCTGATACGGCAAAATGGATTATTCATCGTTACGACAAACTGGGCGGCTTACTTTTGGAATCGATTAAGTCCGAGCAATTAATAAGCGTGGACAACGAACAATTGATTCCGCAATGGGGCGTCTCGGTTCAAATCAACCAAACAAAATACTTTGTCGAGGTGGGTTCTGGTCCATTGACTGTAGAAACAACCGACGTATTAGAGTCGTCAATTGCATTCGCGGACAGCTCAAAACCTTGGTTAACTGGAATAATAGATGCCGATGATTATTCACCGTCAAACTGGATACGGTCAGGAAATTTTGCAGCCGATCCGGCGAGTAGTTATCCTTTCCCGCCCTCTGAACCATTTGCTGAAATATACGAAAGCGGTCTTTGCTATAAGGATGAAATTGGAAAAGACCCAAATAAAAGATGGACGAAAGTGCTGGAAGGGGCAATGGCACCTCATGCGCTAGTTGGTTACCAATGTGATTTTATGCCACTTGCCTATTATAAGGCAACTCCAAACTATCCAAATTCACCAGAATCAACTCCGGGTTCTTCAAGAAACAATGCGGCTTTGGCATTTTCACCGAGCATCGATATTGTTATCACGGACGATAAATCGAAATGGACAAGATGTCCTGTTATTGAGCTTGGTCGTGATGCAAGTTTGAACATTAACGGAGCGAAACCAGGCAGTTTGCGTAAAAGTCCAAGCTTGGATAAAAATGGAAATGTTATTGCCGGAAGCACAGGGATGAGTTATTTCCCTGGTTATGCTATTGATCTTGAAACGGGAGCGCGATTGAATATGGCATTTGGTGAAAATTCCTTCCTGGGCCAAGATGGCGGTGGAGATATGAAATGGGAGCCGAGTACAAACATGATGGGTCCAACCGGAAACCCTTTGTTAGGGGGAATGCATCCTATCTACGTGTTTTCGCACAAACAAAAAGAAATCAATGGAGTGACGAGTTTGTACGACATGGGTTACTACAATGAAAGCAGCGACGAGTTGTTGAATTTGATGAACGACATGATCGACAACAACAGCAATACAGCGAAAACGAATTTCTATAACAGCTTGACGTGGGTAGGTTATCCAATACGAACGGCGAATAGAAAAATGTTTGAAACGGATGTAAGAATACGTGTTCGCGTGAACAAAGAATACAAGAATTTCAATGCGACAGGCGATAACGGTGGAAAACCAAAATATTCCTGGTCGATGAATGATCTAATTCCTCGAAAATCGAACAAAGAAGCTTTGGCTGAAGTTCTAAGTTTGATCAATGTTGTTCCAAATCCTTATTATGCGTATTCAGAATACGAAAGAAATCGATTGGATAATCGCGTGAAGATTACAAATTTGCCGGAAACATGTACCATTCAGATTTTCAATTCGACTGGACGATTGGTTAAAACATTTAAAAAGGCAAGTAGTATTACCTACCAAGATTGGACCTTAACCAATGAAGTTGACATTCCTGTTGCGAGTGGTATTTATTTAATTCATGTCAGTGTGCCTGGAGTGGGAGATAGGGTAGTAAAGTTCTTCCTAGCTGCAAGAGCTCCAGATTACGAGGGATTATAGGGAAGTGAAATTCGGAAAGTAGTTCCTTTGCCTAATTCTGAGGTAAGAACATAAACTTTGCCTTTGTGGTACTCGTTGACAATTCGTTTTACTAGGGATAAACCTAATCCCCATCCTCTTTGCTTGGTTGAAAAACCGGGTTGAAAAACGGTACGCATTTGTTTTTTGTCTATCCCTTTGCCGTTGTCTTTAATATCGATGTGAACAAAATGGGTGTCAGCTGTCAATACAATTTCAATTTTTCCCTTTGCTTCCATGGCATCTACGGCATTTTTCACGATGTTTTCAATTACCCATTCCATCAAGGGAGCATTGTGCGGAACACTACCTGTTTTAACAGGACTGTAGACTATTTCTACGTTTTTTGATATACGAGGTCGCAAAT
>JAHEMP010000059.1 GCA_024643585.1 Crocinitomicaceae bacterium
GATTTGGATGGTCACGATTACATCCTTCAGCGACAAATGAAACCCGAAGCAAGAATTGATGTAATTAAAATACTGAGCGAACTTAATATTGTTCCGACATCCATGATTGATATATCAGACGGATTGGCCTCTGAACTTTTGCATATTTCAAAAGCGAGTAAAACGAGTTGTCACGTTTATGATGAAAAGTTGCCAATTGATGCAAAGACTTCAATGATGGCGTTGGAATTTAATATCAATCCTAATACCTGTGCATTAAATGGGGGAGAAGATTATGAACTTCTTTTTACTATTTCTCAGAAGGACTACGAAACGATAGGTGCGAACCCGAATTTCACAATAATCGGTTATATAGGTCATGAAGGTGAAGGAAATCATTTAATTGATAGTCAAGGGGCAGTTATAGAGTTAACAGCTCAAGGCTGGAATCATTTTAGAGATTAGGCAGCATTTTTTAATTTCTGCAAAAATTTGGAACGACTTAATTCGACAAACGATTTGTTCAGGATTTTAGACTCTGCCCAAAGTACAAAGTCAAAATATTCAAGACCTGAAGCTTGATATGGGTCTTTGGTAAGCTGAATTAGCTTTTTGTATAAAATTTCCCATCTTTCAATTTGATCAAAATGATTTTTCGTTGTTGCATATTTTGAAACGAACCCGATAAGTTCTTTTTCAAATTCAAAGAGTCTATTTCTCGATGATAAAAATCTTTTTGTTGTTCGAGTCGCATAACCAAGATAATCCAAATCTCCGAGGTCAATATATATAAATAACTCAAGTAAATGAGAAAAGGATACGATATCTTCTTTTTTATCTAAATCGACATCGTTAAGAATTTTCCGTATTGCTTTTAAAGCCAAATTAGGTTCGCCTTTCGCCAAGTGAATACTGGCAATTTTGAACCATAAATAGGCCTTGCGAATAGGGGAAATAGAATTTCCATAAAGTTTGAAGCCTGTTTCAATTTTGTCGACAGCTAATCTAGCAGCATCGTAATCACCTTTTTGGGTATACAAGGAAAGCTCTATACTTGCCACGGAGGAGAACAATTTTACTTGTAAATCGAGATTTTGATTGGCACTTAAAATGTCGTTTTCTAATTCTTTCAATTCCAACAAATACATTTCTGAAAAGTCAAAAAGGTTTAAACTTTGAGCTGCATAAATTGAATTGGTTAATATTGAAAAATATCTGCCTGGATGATTTTTAATTAGGTTATTCGTATTCTGAAACAAACTGATATTATTCTGCAGAGCCTCAAAACTTTTGTCCATTTCTTGGATAGAGAAGAAGTATGCACTTCGGATGTGATTAATCAAATAACTAATTTCCGCAGTTGAACTGTCTAAAATTGGAATTTCCTGTAAAGGATTGTAGATTTCGAAATAGGCCATTTTATCCTTTTCTGAACGAGCAATTCCATGAAGAGCCATGTGCTGAAAAAGTTGACTTTTAATGTTCCAAAGTCTTGTCTCTATCAAAGATAATTTGTGCAAATGTTCATCTTTCGACTTAATTTCTTCCAATTGAGTCGGCTGTATATCCAAATAATTATTTTTTTCTAATAAATCTTTTAGCTTGCAACGAATGTGGATAATTAGATTTGATAGCTCATTTTTTTCTGCAAGTTTCTCTGCCCTAAGAAGTAATTTATTGGATTGATTGTAAAGTGATTTAGCACTTAATATTTCAGCGCAATGAATCATTTTAAAAATCTGAGATTCAATGTTAGATTGAGAGTGAAAATTATCGAGAGCGTTTAAAATATGATCGTAAAGTCTTTTTTTGGTGATAGATAATTTGTTTAAAAAACTTTCCCCAGCAAAGTGGATTTTAAGTAAATGTTCATCGTAAACTTCTTGTTTGTCGATGAAATCGAAGATAACTATATAATTGTTTTCATCCCCAATGGTATGTCGGGAGGACAGCAATTTAAAATACCTTTTTTCTGATTTTGTCAACGAGTGAATAAGCTCATGAAGGAAATCATTTATTTTACTTGACATGTATATTTTCGTTTGATTAATGAACCATGGAACCAATATACAATAACGTTTCTGTCAATTTATGGTCAAGTTTTGAAATGTATATTTAATTGAGTGAACGGAGTAATTGAAACAAAAAAAAAGCCTTTCAATTTGAAAGGCTTTTTAAATATTGTTATTAATTTTTTTTCTTTTTGTTTCTGTCGTCGTCGTTGTTTGGATCCGTGATATCATCATCGTTGTCCCTTTTAGCTCCGTTTACAGTTTTATCGTTTGTTATTTTTATAGAAGTTAAACTGGTTGTTCCAGAATTCCCACCCAAATCATCACCATTTGAAGATCTCCAAGCAGGTGCATTACCATTTTCATCAATCATATTAGTTGATTGAGAATTTGGTTTGATATTCTCCTTTTGACAAGAGAAAACTAAACTTGCTACTGCTAGAATAAATATGTATTTTTTTGATAACATCTTCTTCAAAGACTTCTTATAACATTCAAACCTACGTTATTAGTCTGAATTATCCAATTTTTCGAAAGGTATTTTGAGTAAAACGTTAGTTCCATTGATTAAACGGTTTTCATCCAATCTGTCTTCCGGTCCAATTATTTCAAATCCTTTATTGGACATTTCTTTGATAAGCGACAGGCGTTTTGCAGTTAACTCCATTCCTTGTGACTTATGATCACCCTCGAAACCAGCTTTAGAATTTAAACTTTGGCTAATTCCAATTCCATTGTCTTCAATTTGAATCATTAAGGTGCTGTCATCCGTCCAGGCTTTAATAATAATTTCTCCAAGGATATTTTTCTTTGGAAGGATACCATGAACTATACTGTTTTCTACAAAGGGTTGCAGGAGCATTGCGGGAATTAGTATTTGATCGGCATCCCCAACCTCGTTTAAAAATTTGTAGTTAAATCTATCTTTAAACCTCATAGATTCGAGACTCAAGTATAGCTCTAATCTCTCAAGTTCTTTTGATAAGGGGATAAAATTGCCATCGGATCCTGAAGAGTCGAGGTTCTTGCGGATTAATTGAGCGAAATTAGTCAGATATTTATTTGCCGACTGCTTGTCGGACGTGTTAATAAAATATTGAATAGAGTTTAAGGAATTAAAGATGAAGTGACGGTTCATACTAGCATTTAGAGACTGCTGCTCAAGTTTCATTAATTTATTTTTAAATACCACGGTTTCTTTTTCGTTTTTCTCCCGCTCTATTCGAATCCGAAATTTGAAGAATTGATAAATCAGTATACCTAAGGCAAAAATGCAAATTGTTATGAACCACCATGTGAAATAAAATGGTGGGCGAATTTTAAATGGAATTCTAATTTCTTTTGAAGTATTATTTTGATCATCTATTGCTCTCGCTCGGAGGACGTATTCACCAGATCTTAGTCCAGTAAAAGTGGCAATAGGACTGTTGTTTTTTGGTGACCAGTTGTCTTCGACACCCTCTAACCAAAATTGAAAATTAATTTCCCCTGGCTTCGAAAGTGATATCCCATCAAATTCAAATGAAATGTTGTTTTTTGACGAAGGCATGGAGAGTGAGCCATTTAAATCCTTTTCTGAAAAAGGTATTGTTTTGTAGTTGAGAAGAATATTTTGAAGTATTAATTTTGGTCGATTCGTGTATTTTCCTTCATTGTTGTTTTTATATCGAACCAGTCCTGATGCTGTGCCAAACCAAAAATTACCTTTTCTATCGATATACCCGGAATTAATATTTGTTTCAAGATTTACGACTCCTTCTTGAATGCCAAAATGGCTTATGTTTTTAACTTCTCCTTTGCTTCCCAATTCTGAAATGTAAAGACCATTATTGGTTCCTATAAATAGTTTTCCCTTTTGGTAATTTAGGAAATTGGTAAATCGAGAAGCCGTTTCCGTTGCGAAATTTCTATTTTCTATTTTACCTTTTTTCAACGTATACAAACCCTCCTCGGTACCAAGCCAAAGTTGACCTTTTCCATCGTTTGCCAAACAATAAGTGGTATTCCAAAATTCTTGAACAGGTTGGACCTCTCCATTTTTGATTACAAACAAGCCCTTGTCGGTACCAAGATAAAAGAGGTTTTCAAAAAACTCAAGATCCCTTATAGTGCCTATATCTCTGCTTCCGGAAGTTTCATTATTGTGTATTTCTTTGAATTCTCCATTTTCATAAAGTAATAATCCTCCTTTGCCTCCGACAAACATTTTGGATTTAGAAATGCGATATAGTGTTGTAATTTTATCGTTTTGTAAACCGTCTTCTTTGGTGAATTTTTTTAAAAATTTTTCATCTTTGAAACAAACCAAGCCGAGCTCAGTGCCAAACCAATTCATCCCATCCACGTCCATAGCGGAAGACCATATCGTTTTAATATTGTCATAAGCGGTTTTAAATTGATTGCCTTTGTGAAGGACGAGTCCCATGTTATACGTCGAAATCCAGAATTGACCAATCTTATCTTGATTTACATTTAACACTAAATCAGTAGGCAAACCGATGTTGTGATCGTAATAAACAAACTGATCCCCTGGAAAAAACAACAGTCCTTTTCCGTTTGAACCCAGCCAAATATTTTGCTCACTATCTTGAAATACGCATTCAATTTGGGCAAGCGGCAAACCTTTTGAATTGTTTATTAGCTCTTTACTATTATTGCCGTCGATTTTCAATAAACCTTCAGCGGTATTAAACCAGAGATTATTTTTAGAATCCTTAAAGGCACCATCTGGGAACAATTCTTTGTCGATATTCAGTGCGCTAAGTTGTTTAGTAGAAGCGTTCAATTCATATACACCATCGTTAAAAGTTGTAATAATAATCTTGTCAAAACGCACTTCTAAATCAGCAATACTCCACAATTCGGTTTTTGGAATTAGGGAAAATAATTTGAAATCTTTCGTAGTAAAAATGCCGTCTCTCGTGGCTAAATAATACATACCGTTGACCTCTAAAACATCGCGAATTTTGTTACTCTGATTTTTTG
Organism: Crocinitomicaceae bacterium; assembly: GCA_024643585.1. Lineage (GTDB taxonomy): Bacteria > Bacteroidota > Bacteroidia > Flavobacteriales_D > Crocinitomicaceae > UBA2040. Next base: position 4,977 of record JAHEMP010000059.1, read on the forward strand.
GAAAAGGAATACTGGCAAGTTGATCATCAATCAGTTTAAATAGCCCATCACCATTGGTTGCCACTACCATTGAATTACGAAATTTAGCGAAGCCGGTTACTCTTATATTTTTCGATTCTTTTGGTAAATACCAATGTGAAAATTCACCGTTTCTTTTAACTGAAACTCCTCCTTCATGCCCTATCCAGAGTTCCTTGTCGAAATTCTTTAAAAATGTTATCTTGTTGGATGCCAATCCATTGTCGCGAGTAAATGAAGTAAATTCTTTCCCATTGAACTTTGCTAAACCTCCTAAGGTACCGACCCATAAATAACCATCCGAATCTTGGGAAATAGAAGTTACTTGTGATTGAGGAAGGCCCCTTGTTGTGGAGTATTCTACAAACGAATAACGTTGACTAAATGCGGAACTTGCAACAAGGAAACCAATTAATAGAAGAAGGTGTCTCATCTTTAGTTCTTAAGACTTTTCACGAAATCGGAAACCCGGTTTCTCGCAATTGGAATTCTGTCGCCATTTTTTAGGACTGCAAAATGACCATCTTCGTTTACATAATCGGTCATGAAATTTAAATTAATGATATGGGATTTATGTATTCTACTGAATTTAGTGTGATCCAGTAAATTTTCATAGATTTTTAAGGTTCGAGTATCTAAATAACGAGTTCCATCACTAAAATGTAACATGGTGCAATTTCCACTTGCTTCCAGGTTTATAATGGTGTCGTCCTCAACAATTTTCAATCCTTTTGTATGACTGATTGCAATTCTATTGTTTGGTTTGTTGCGGAGAAAAGTATCCGATAGGTTTTTTAATGATCGAAAATAGGTTGTGTAATTTTCGGGATTTTCCAAGAAGATTTTTTTTGATTCAATTAATTTTTCAGTTGCTATCTTTAATTCGTCAATGTCAATAGGTTTGAGTAAATAATAGACTGCATTTGCATTAAATGCGCGGATGGCATAATCTTTAAATGCAGTGACAAAAACAACTAAAACATTCATATTTTCTATTTCTTCCAGAAGTTCAAATCCTTCAGATCCAGATGGCATTCGAATATCCAGGAAAAGCACATCAGGCTGAAATTCTTTAATTTTTTCTAGAGCTTCCACCTTACCATCCGCATCTGCCACGACTTCAACATCAGGACAATGCTCCTCAAGAAGGATTTGTAGATTTTTTCTAGCGAACTCTTCGTCGTCTATTATTATGGCTCTTAAACTCATGTTGAAATCGATTGTTGTGTTACGTTTAGCTATTTAAAATTACGATTTAAAATGAACTGATAAAAAGAATCACGACGTTTAAATTTCTAGAAGTATCCAATAACATTGATTCTATGACAGATAAATCAAAAGCTTCAACACTTTACGTATTTGTTATATTTTCTTAACATCTATATTGTAACTTTCTTGAAGTTTTAACACCCTATTTTATGAATAAAAATTTACAATGTAAAGTACAATTGATTTGGGTTTTTATAGACAACGGTCATTAAAATTGTTCTTTTTTAAGCCAAAAAATTCTTGATTTCGTTTCGAATTAATTTCGGATTTTCATGTTGTCCCATATGTCCAACATTTGGAATAATAACAATTTTGTTTGGGAGTTCAGATAGTTCAGCTTTCATTTTCTCGAGAGTAACCAACTTGTCCTTTTCTCCTTGAATAATAAAAATCCGAGAGCCAAACGAAATCAATGTTTTTTTATGATCCTTCCTGTTTCTCATAGCCAATGCGCATTTTGAGATGTTAGTCGCTTTCATTTTCTTAGCTTCTGAAAGCATGGCATTAATAAGAGTAAAGTGTTTTTTTGGTTCTAAGAATAGTGCCGGCAGGGCTTCTTGCAGAAATAAATTTTTGTTTGTTTTTACTATTTCTGAAACCCGTAAACGGTCATTTTTCTTTTGTGCGTCGTCTTCCCAGAAATTAGAATGTAAAAGAATTAATTTACCAGATAAACCATATGTTTCTACATATTCGAGAGCAACATAACCTCCCATAGAATGTCCTATTATATCGAACATATCGACATTTAGCTTCTTTAAAGTCAATTGCAAGCAATTCGCAATGAATTCCATAGATTCTTCAAAATGTGACATTCTTGATTTTCCATGGCCCGGTATTTCAACTTTTATACACGTAAAATTGTTTTCAAGTTGGAGAGGTTCCCACATTGAATTTGACTCTAGAAAGCCATGTATCAAAACCAAAGTAGGACCAGATCCTTCAATAGTATAATGAAGAAGTTCAGCCGACGTTTTATTCATTCATTAAATCCTCAATTTCCTCGGCTTCAATAGGAATGTTGCGCATCAAATTGAAAGCAGGTCCATTTTCTTGAACGATCAAATCATCTTCTAAACGTATGCCTATTCCCTCTTCTGGGATATATATACCAGGTTCACAAGTAAAGGCCATTCCAGCAGTTATCGGCTTTTGAAAGAATCCTACGTCATGGGTATCCAAACCAATAAAATGCGAGGTCCCGTGCATAAAATATTTTTTATAAGCTGGCCATTCTGCTTTTTGATTTTTAATATCCGTTTGGTCTATTAATTTCAATTTGAGCAACTCATTTTCCATAAGTTTTCCCACTTCTTTGTGGTATTCAGGGAGCAATGTTCCTGGAACCAACATTTTTTCGGCTTCTTTTTTAACGTGCAAAACAGAATTGTAAATATCACGTTGGCGAGAATTGAATTTGCCATTCACAGGTATGCATCTTGTCATATCTGAAGCGTAATTACCATATTCAGCGCCAACATCTAGTAAAATTACATCGCCGTCTTTGCATTGGAGGTTATTTTCTATATAATGCAAAACGCACGCGCTTGCCCCGGATCCTACAATAGGTGTATACGCAAACCCTTTTGAACGATTTCTCAAAAATTCATGCATTAATTCAGCTTCGATTTCATATTCCCAAACACCGGGTTTTACAAATTTTAGCAACCTTCTGAATCCAGCTTCAGTTATATTGCAAGCTTTTTGCATTAATTCGATTTCAATTTCGTGTTTCACAGATCGAATGGCATGCATAATCGGCGCACTTTTCGCAACTTTATGAGCTGGATACAAATTCTTTATCGTTGAAATAAATCGATCTTCGCGGGTTTCGACTTCAGTATTAGCTCTTAAATGTTCATTGGTGTTTAGATAAATTGTTTCAGCCTCCGACATCATTTGTTTGAAAATAACATCGAATTGAGTTAGCCAATAAACTGTTTTTATTCCTGAGGTTTCAAATGCAGCCTCCTTGGTTAGTTTTTCCCCTTCCCAAACAGCAATATGTTCATTGGTTTCTTTTAAGAACAATACTTCTTTGTGTTCTGGATTTATAGAGTCTGGAAAAATCACCAAAATACTTTCTTCTTGATCCACTCCCGATAAATGCAATATGTCGCGATGTTGCTGAAATGGCATGGTGCTATCTGCCGATATAGGATAAATATCATTTGAATTAAATACAGCCAAACTATTTTTGGTCATGTGAGAAGTGAATCTTTTTCTATTATGGAGATAAAGTTCTTTATTAATACGGTCGTATTTCATCGTTTTGCTTTGAAAGTTCAAAACAATAAAATTAAGACTTTAAAGCTATTTAGAGGGATATTAATAAAACTTTCGCTCATTTTTTATGAACGTAATTCGATTACGTTGTGCTAAGCGAATTTTGTAGTATCAATAAATAGAAAACATGAAAAATTTGACAGATAAATTAGTAATCAATAAGATAGAATGGACCAATAATGAGTCGGACATGCACATTTTATGCACGGTTATTAACGGTTTTTTTCATTACAATACCACGCTCGTTATGCCTGGTTTTGAGTTGAATAGAGTGATAAGTGAGTTGCAAAAACAAAATTGTGATGTAGACATTCAAGACTGTTTGCAAATAGAGCAATGGTCAGAAGATACATTCGGTTACGTCTTCAATTTGAGTAATTTAGTTGATTCTGAATTCGTTTTTTACAATGAAAGTTTAAAAGACAATTTGAAACAAATTCGAGCTTAAAGCGTTTTTTCGCAAATAGATTTTGTTCAATGGTCGAAAATATAGTACATTAGCTTCTTAGAAACTCTTGATAAAGAATACAATGAAGAAAATTTTTATTTCCGCCCTTTTGTTAAGCATACTGCCATTCGTGGGATGCAATAAAGCCGAAGTTATTCCTGCGCCAGCGAGCACAGCCAATTTGAAAATACATTTTAACGGTATAATTAATGGTTCAGATGTTGAATGGACTAAAAATGTGAACGGTTATAAGGCTATACCTAGCGATTCTGCGAGACCGTTTTTTGACCCAATGACCATGCAGAGTTATTTAAACCTGGCTTATTTCTGCACTATGGGCTCTTCCTCAAAGGTGAGCTACATTGCCGTTGGTTTAGGTTCAATTCAACAAGACCCAACCTTGGGAACAAGACCAAATGCAACGACATTTAGAGCTTTTATCGACGCGAATTTATCTCCAACCTATTCGGATACTGCAATTGCAGGATTTGAAGTTCGCTACATGGATGAACAAGGTAGATTGTTCCGTTCTGATGAAGGAATACCAGGATTAGCTGAATTTACTGAAATTGAAGAGAAGGAAGACAATGCAGGGGATTACATACAGTTTAAATGTACATTTAGTTGTGTCGTGAAACATTGGGGTTATACTATAACCTTACCCAAGACAGACTCGGTGTTAGCAACTGCAACCATACAAAACGCAGTCTTATCAGGTTATTTTAAAAGATAAAAATATATAAGAGCCGTTTTAGTGTCAACTAAAGCGGCTTTTTTTTGATAGATGAGCCAGAATTTAAAAATAGCGGTACTCGGGGATTATAATTTCACTTATAATTCACACCAAGCGACTAATTTGGCGATAGATCATGCTGGTCGTTTTTTGGAGGAGGAAATCAATTATTATTGGATAAAAATTGAGGAAGCGGCTTATTTTAAAATGCAAAATTTTGAAAGATACGATGGTGTCTGGTTAGCTCCAGGACCTTTTAAAAACGTATTTTTTCTTAATTCGATTGTTGATACCCTTACACAATTGAATATTCCAACTTTAATCACAGGAGAGGGTTATCGCGCACTAATCGAAATCTTAATAAATAAGCATCAATTGAATGCGGGCAATGAAAAATTAGTTTCCGAAAATTTGGTTGAAGGGAATCAATTTGAAAATGTAAATATTGTTCCTCATTCCCCGGCAATGATCAAATTATATGAAAATCATTCACATCTTGAGTTAACATCGTCAAGATATAGCATGTATCCTAAATTGATTATGTCGCTTGAAGAGGGGATTATTGATATAGAAGCATACAACCAATTAGATGAACCTGAAATTATAAGCCTGAAATCTCATCCCTTCTTTTTGGCAATGGCAAATTGTCCACAAATTTCTTCAACACGAGAAATTCCGCACCCAATAATTTACACCTTCATGAAGGCAAGTAAAATGATTAATCAGTTGGACGGGCGTAAATTAGCTTAATTTTCTGGTTTCAGGGATTCGTAATAGAAATCTATATTTAGATCCTTTCCTTCTGCGGCCATTACCGCTAAAACATCACATCTTTCGTTTTCAGGATGTCCGGCGTGACCTTTCACCCAATTTAATTTTGGATTGAACTTCATGTGCAATGGGATGTATCTTTCCCAAAGGTCTTGATTTTTTTTGCCTTTGTATCCTTTTTGCCGCCAACCAAAAACCCATCGTTTTTCAATTGCGTCAACGACATATTTTGAATCGGAATAAACTT
>JAHEMP010000304.1 GCA_024643585.1 Crocinitomicaceae bacterium
GACGATAAACATGCTGTCGGTCACCTTCAAATTGCAAAACGCAATCAACCATATGTTCCAAAACTTTTGGTCCAGCCAATGAACCTTCCTTTGTGATGTGTCCAATCAAGAAAACGGGAACATTCGTTGTTTTGGCATAACGTAGCAATTGAGCGGTGCATTCTTTTACTTGGGAAACGCTTCCTGGGGTACTTTCTATGTCGGAAGAATATAGTGTTTGTATGGAATCTACAATGAGCAGATCTGGCTGAATATCTTCGGCATGTTTGAATACTTGTTGTAAATGAGTTTCGGATAATATAAAACACGAATCATTTTCAATTCCGACGCGATCGGCCCTCAGTTTTATTTGTTGTTCGCTCTCTTCACCCGAAACGTAAAGGACTTTGATCCCTTTATTTTTGATGGCCATTTGAAGCATCAAGGTTGATTTTCCAATTCCCGGTTCGCCGCCAAAAAGAATCAAAGATCCTTGAACCAATCCTCCTCCCAAGACCCGTGTTAATTCTTGATCTATCAAAGTCATTCGAACACCTTCATCTGTAGAAATCGTCTGAATTGTTTGCGGCACTGCCTTACTAGCTGTACTTGAAAAGGCAACAGCTTGAGGAACTTTTTTCTCTATTTTTTCTTCTACAAAAGTATTCCACTCATTACACGACGGACATTTACCAAGCCATTTTGGGGCTTCGTAACCGCAATTTTGACAGAAAAACGCAGATTTTACTTTTGACATTGGGCTAAAGTTAGAGAAAAATATGAAGAAATTCGAAACTCACATTGCATAAAAAAAGCGAGCACTTTTAGCCTGTGCTCGCTTTCCTTTCATAGTTGCCATATGGCCATTTAATATCTTATTTCTTCACAACTTTTCTTGTGGATAATGTATTGTTATGATCTACCACAACAAAGTAAATTCCAGCCTCGAATTTAGACATGTCTATTGAAACATTCGATTGAGAATTCAATTCATTTTCAAGGACTTGTCTTCCATCGATGTCAAGTATAGTAATATTTTTTATAAAACCACCAATCGAATTAACGGTAATTTTATCTTCGGTTGGATTCGGATAAACCACCAAAGTGTTGTTGATGTCTGATTCTTCAATTCCTGCCGTGCAGCTTAATGGAATGTTGAAATTTTCAATTTGGTCAAATCGATCGTCTCTATTTCCTTGACTAGCATTGAACCCTAAGCCTCTTGTTGCAAAAGTTTTCCAAATTAGACATTCGTTTACACCATTGTTTAACAATTGGTCTGCCAATAAAATCGCATCTCTACCATCCACAGCTCCAGGTGAGCAAGGTTGTAATTTTAAAGCTTCAATTACCAATTCCATTACCATATTATTTCCTCCAGTTCCGTTGTAAACGTCAGAGTCAAAACCGTATTCATCAATAAATGCCCAAGTTAAATCCCATAATGCGGTACACCAAACGAATCCTATACCGTGTGGTCTGGATATGTTAGAACTGTTCGTAGCGTCATATGTGTAACCATTAACGCTAAAACTAGTGCTGTAAGGCGCTGGCCGTATTCCTGTTCCCGTATTTGGTTGACCTTGAACGTATGTCCCAACTCCTCTAACATCACTTCCTAAATCTCCAGGTTCGATGGTCAACATTAATCCAAACCAATCGGACCAACCTTCACCCATTTGATCTTCATTACCTAAACATCCTGAATTATTCGCTCCTCCAGTTAATCGTATCGAAATGCCGTGACCATATTCGTGCGCAATAATCATATTATCTAAATCACTATCCGTTGAATTAATTGACGTGTTTTGATCTGAAATACTTCCGTTTACGACTATGTTATTGGTTAGGGCACTGATAAAAGTATTTCCGTCATTTTGACCAACCATCACAGAAGGAATATTAATAGGGTTTGAGGCCGTTCCACCCATAGTGATAGGGTTTGTTGGAACATTATTTATTACAATAACAGCAAGTGCACCTGCATTTTGACAGTTTTCAACCTTAACTAAAAAGGTGCAAGTTCCTCTTTTCACCAAAGCAATTTTACCCGCTACTTCACTTGAATTAATTATTGTATTACAAGCATCCATCGGCTCTGTTCCTCCACTGTTCACCATAACAATGTCTTCTGTAATTGGAACGACTGGTGGTGGAGGTCCAAAAACAGCCAGTGATGACAAATACGTCCCAGCCAAAGTTGATGGAGCATTTATTTCAAGGTAATCAGCCGTCGATGCTCCTGACCAGATATACATTTGCATACGCGGGTTGCCGCCTTCGGGAGGAGTTGAAAAATTAGCATTGTTTGTTCCACTTCCATCTTGAGCATCAGCGTTTACATTATCTCCGCCTACACCGCCATTTCCGTAATTGTTTTCTTGGAAATTTCCGCTTGCCTCGTCAAAACCATATTGATACCAAACATCGTGCATAACGTTGTTCATGTAAAACAAATTGGTAATAGCTGCATCAAGGTAACCCGTTGGGCTACCACCTGAATAAGGAAAGTCGAATACCAAATTACTTCCACCATCCGGTGAATATCCCGGAACATCCAAGTCGCTAGTATCTTCTGAGGCATATACATTGTTCCCTCGTGTGATGGTGAATTCCTCGCCCGGCTGACCATTAATATCATGCCAACCGTATGGGGATGCTATACTGTCAAAAGGACCAACGGCCAATGTTCTTGAACCATGGGCGGGACTTTCAACAGGGATTTGGAATACGCGATAAGAATCATTTTGTGGAGGAGGAGCTGGCGCCATCATCAATTGATGCCCCATATCTTTTATCTCTAAAGACTTGTAATTGAAGTGTTTTTCAGCAGAGCAATTTTCAAAATTACACGAAAGTGTCCAATTGATTTTGTCGATAATTTCACCC
>JAHEMP010000060.1:0-3336 GCA_024643585.1 Crocinitomicaceae bacterium
TCTCCTCTTACTTATGAAATGATTTTGATGAGATCTTGGTATGTGTTTTTGGGGTTGTTCATTTAATAAATTCACCAATTAAACTAGAGAACAAATCCTTCTTTTGAAAACAAGAAAAAGATTTTGTAACTAATTAATTATAAAACGGCGAAATCATCCAATAAACAACAACTCCCGTCACCGCAACATAAAACCAGATTGGCCATGCGAAACGCGTCCATTTTTTGTGTTTGGCATAGTTTCCTTGCCAAGCCCATAAATAGGTATAAAGCACGACAGGAATAACGGCCACACTCAAAACAATGTGTGATATTAATATTGGGTAGTAGATCATTCCATATTCTCCACCATAAGGCGTAGAGTCGCTTGTCATGTGGTAAGCAACATACAAGGCCAAGAAAATGATGGACAAGAGCAAACAGAAACGAATCAGAGCTCTGTGAAGACGCATATCTTTAGTTTTAATAGCAATTAACGCCGCCAACAGCAAAACAGCTGTCGAACCATTTATAGCAGCGTAAATGGGGGGCAAAAAGGATGTATCTACATTCGGTATCTTAACACCAAACAAAATTGCAACAACCACAGGAATTGCAACCGACACTATTTTAATGATACTCTGAGTTTTCTTGCTATTTGGATCCAGTAACGCCATATTCATGTTTTAAAAGTAAACGGATATCTTTTGCCATTCTGTCGACATCCTCGGGTTCTACGCCAACGTAAACGCCTCGGATGTAACCATCTCTATCCACCAAAGTAAAAGCAGGCGAATGTGCGTAACCTCCTGCCGATTCTGCATCTTTACCAGCAAATATTTGAAAATTCTCTATTCCTAATTTGTGTGTCTTTTCCTCATCACCCGTAAAAAATTGCCAGTTCTTAGCCTCAATTTTATGCTTCTTCATGTAGGCACGCAGGCGAGTTGGATTGTCCATTTTTGGATTAATGGAAAAGGACATAAATTGAATTTCACCCGATAAGTCTGAAAGTTCTTCATTCAAACGCTTCATTTGAGTGGTCATTGTTGGGCAAATAGTCGGACAGGAAGTAAAGAAGAAATCAGATACCCAAATCTTTCCTTTCATATCCTTAGAACTGATTATCACTGAATCTTGATTCAGGTATTCAAAATCAACCATCCTTGGATAAATCGTATCGACAAATTCCTTGCCGTTGCGGGTGCTATATTCCAAATCGTAATTACCAACTATAGGCAGGGGCGTGTAGCTTTCTTGGCAGGCAACAAGTATGAAACCGATTAGTGCAACTACTAAAAATAAACGTGTCATTTTTCCTTTTTACTAGCCTCTTTGTCGTATTGCTTGTGAAGAAGGGCTAGATGTTCTTTCATTCTGCGAATCATTCCTTCGGAACTACCAGATAAAACCATTCGCAAATGATTTTGTTTGTCCAAAAGCAAAATTAATTCTTGAAAAGATTGTCCTCCAAAATACTTCGGGTCTTCTTGCAGCAAGGATTCTCCATTATTTTTGAAATCATAGGCCACTTTAGCATCTCCTTTTGCTAAAATCCAGATCTTTGGATCATAATCCAAAACCCTATCCTTCAACATTGCCTCTACTTGACTCAAATCTTCAACTGGATTACCGAGGCCATCGGTGACATAGGAAATAATTCTAGCTTGTTTTTTAATCTTCCGCTTGTTCGCGTATATATTTTGGTATATCGCTTGATTCAGATGAAAGAAAGAAATGGCACAAGAATCTGGACAAGTTGTTTGTAAAGTAGTGATTAAAACAATTTCTCCTTCAAAATCTTTCGCTGTTCTTTTTCGGCCATCAACATCTGTAAATGAATATTCTTTTGCCGGTCCAAAGTCTTCCAATTCTTTGAACTTATGCTCACAACCTCGTGTGGAAATGAATACCAAAATAGAAGCCGGTCCAAATAAAAGTAGAAATGTGATTGCTACTTTCATTCGTCCGGCTTTAGTTCTTTGTGCCATCTATTAAAAAATGTCTATACTCCGTAATTTACTAGGGCATCGTTAACTGCAATTCCTTCTGTAATGGCAATGAATATTAGATAAACCATGAAAACGATGTAAGGAGCAAGAATGATATATTTCAATACCTTTCTTTCATCACCAAGGTGCATGAATGAAAGTACGATATAACCTGCCTTTAACAAAGTAAGAATAACAAACGTCCATTTTACATATGGCCATACGCCTGAACCTTGTTTGATAAAAGCCCCAAGCATAACCTCAACAATTGTTACAACTGTTAGAATTGCTGTAACCTGCCAAATTTTCTTTCTTAATACTTTTCCTTCTTCCTCACTGTGGTGAGCGTCCAAAGAATATTCTATAACATCATCTCTTTCCATGATATAACTTTTGTGCGGTAATTAAATAAGATAAAAGAAGGTAAATACGAATACCCAAACCAAATCGACAAAGTGCCAGTACAATCCAGTTTTTTCGACCATTTCGTAATGACCTCTTTTGTGATATGTTCCTTTGATTACTCCCAATAAGATAATGATATTAATCATAACTCCTGAGAATACGTGGAATCCGTGGAATCCAGTAATAAAGAAAAAGAACTGTCCGTATTGTTGAGGACCATATTCGTTTTGCTCTAAATTCGCTCCGTAGATAACTTTATTTTCTTCTCCGCTATTGACAACTTCCTCGTACATTTTGGCTGCTGCTTCTCCTTCGATGACATCACCAATTTTATGGTTTTTCCCTTCTTTCTTGATAACCATCGCCATGTGCTCATTGTCAGCCTTAGCTATAGTCGCTTTTGAACCATCGTGAAGTGTAATGATGTTATTCGAAATATGACCTTCTTCAATTGCATGTTGGTATTGGTGCATTAAATCGTCAGTAATAACATCACCAATTGCATGGTGCTTGCCAGCCTCAGTAACCGTGAAGTTTTTCAACTCACCAAAATGACCCTTAACGATTGCTTGTGAACCATCTGCCAATTCAACTTTTCCAAATTCAGACCCATGAATAAAGTGACTCCATTCCCATGCTTGAGAACCAACGAAGAAGAAACCTCCAACGATAGTTGCTAACAACCATTTTGTAACACCCTTGCGATCCATTCTGTGACCAGCTTCAACCGCTAATACCATCGTTACCGAAGAAACGATTAGAATAAATGTCATTAAGGCAACATATAACAATGGAAAACCGTGACCTAAGAAAGGCATAGAGTTAAAAGTCTCCTCACCAATCGGCCATGCGTCTTGCGCATCGTGTCTAGTAAAACCATAAGCTACCAACAACCCACCAAAGGTAAGTGCATCGGAAACTAAGAAAAACCACATCATTAGTTTTCCATAACTCGTTGAAAA
>JAHEMP010000060.1:3346-10648 GCA_024643585.1 Crocinitomicaceae bacterium
ATGTCTTGTGAAGCGTGTCCAGCCATCTTGAATAATTTTTGTTTGCAAGTTTAATGAATAAAAAGCAAAAATAACAACAAATACAACCACAATAGCCCTAAAAAATGCCAGAAAATTGCTCCAGTTTTTAGAGAGATATGGTTTTCAGGAGTAAATCTACCTGAAAATGAATAGATTGTAACTCTAAGAAGGTAAATTATTGCTACAAAAATATGTAGCAAATGTAGGAAAGTAATAATGTACAAAAACGAACTTGCCGTATCCGATGTTTCAGTTGCTTTGAGTTGAAGATAACTGCTTAGTTTTTTCCCTTGAAAAAGAAGCGTTCTATTCTTATACTCCAAAGCTTTTCCTTTGTAATATATGTTGAAATCTTTGCCTATATCGCCTTTCACAAAAAAGTCTCCACGTCCATCACGAACATTAATGGCCAAATCACGCAATCTCAATCGATCAGTAAAAGACAATTCCTCTCCATTGCTTTTTGTCAAAACACCTGCGTTATTCGAAACCAATGTGTTTTCGAAATAGAGAACAAATGATTTTCCATAGGACGTAATTTCAAAAGGTTTTTTATCTGCCAAATTTAAAAACTGCCCCATGAATTCTTGAAGTTGAGACATTTGAGCTTTTGACATTTCCTTCCCTTTCCACAAATAATGATTCCCATCTACTTCGACGAATGCATCATTGTATTTGATCTCATAATAATCTCCATATCGACCATCCGTAACAATAAGGTGATTGTTAACTGGGTGAATTCCCTTTTCTATTAATTGTCCGTATCCTTTGAATTGGAAATAGACAAATAACAAACCTAAAACGACCGTTAAAGACATAAAAATTTTAAGCCCTTTTGTATTGCCTTTTTGTATGTTTTTAATGGCGAGAATAAACGTTAAACTCGATATTCCAATAATTGCTGTGCTTGCCCAAAATCCCCAAGGAAGTGGTTGTTTCAACCAAAAAGAGTCACCCATAGTTACCAGGTAAGCTGAGGTGAAGCCTGCAAATAGCATTATAATACTAAAAATCCCTATGTAAACGAGATTCTTTTTCATTTTCTCACGGACTTCCGGAGACAATTGATCGTCGTATTCTTTTTTCATCTAAATTTTATTTTTTAATAAGGTATTAAGTATTCGATTTTATCAAACACGTAAACAAATTGTATTATTGGTAAATAAACAAATGAAGCAAACATTAGTTTTCTAGCATCCTTATCATCGCATGTTAAAAACAATTTATACGACAACAAAAAGAACCAAATTCCCATTGCACTTACAATAATTAAAGTCGAAATTCCTGTCCATCCTAACCACCATGGCATCAAGCTAAAAGGAATTAACGCTAAAGAATAGGCTGCAATTTGAAAAGCAGAATTTTTTGATTTTCCATGTCGTGATGGCAATAAGCTAAAGCCACCTGCTCTGTAGTCTTCATCCACTACCCAAGCGATTGCCCAGAAGTGGGGAAACTGCCATGTAAATTGAACAAAGAAAAGAATGCCCGGTACAAAACCAAACTCACCAGTGGCTGCTACAGCGCCCAACATAGGTGGAATTGCTCCCGGAAAAGCGCCAACAAAAACCGCCCAGCTTGATTTGCGCTTCATCGGCGTGTAGACAAAAACATACAGCACATATGCCAACAAACCCAAGGCAAAAGATGCCCAATTCAATAAGGATAACATGAACAATCCAACAAGCAAACAAAAAATCACAACAGAATAAGCTTCCGTAAGCGACATATTTTTCATCGGTAACGGGCGACCTGAAGTTCTTTTCATTAAGATGTCCAAATCTCGCTCCCAAATTTGATTAGAACCATTTGAGGCAGCCGTAACAAGCATCCCGCCAATCATTAGCAGAAAGATTTGGTACAAATCAGAGCCATGGTTAAACAAATAACCTGAAAGGGCAGATACAACCACTAAAAATGAAAGTCGAAACTTGGTGAAAGAAGCGTATTGTTTGATTTTGTTCGACACGAAAAGATGGTTTGTTTAAACGCTGCAAATTTACTCAATATATTTGCGTTAATATAAAATTCGACCGTTGAAATCAGAACATTTTGAAATTAACTTATATTTGCCCGAAATTTTAACATTATGAGCATTCAGAAGCTTTCTATCTTAATTCCTGCTTACAACGAGGAAAATACCATTAAAGTTATTTTAGAAAAAGTAAGAGAAGTAGAATTAATAAATGGAATAACAAAAGAGATCGTAATTGTTAACGATTGCTCCAAAGACGCCACAGTGGAAAAAATAGAGGAGTACATTTCACAACATCCTGAAATGAACATCCGCTTTTTCTCACAAGACTACAACCAAGGAAAAGGGGCGGCTATTAATAGAGCTATTAAGGAGTGTACTGGCGATTATTTAATTGTTCAAGACGCCGATTTAGAATACGACCCTCAGGAATACAATCTATTGTTGAAACCCGTTTTCATGGACAATGCAGACGTTGTTTATGGCTCAAGGTTCGTCGGTCACCATCCTCATCGCATATTGTTTTTCTGGCATTCGATAGGAAATAAATTTCTTACTACCCTTTCAAACATGATGACAAACTTAAATTTGTCAGACATGGAGACTTGCTACAAATTAATCCGAACTTCGTTTGCCAAGAAAATTGACATCAAGGAAAACAGATTCGGTATTGAACCAGAAATTACCGCAAAATTGGCGCGCATGAAAGGAATTCGAATCTACGAAGTAGGTATTTCATATTACGGAAGAACGTATGAAGAAGGTAAAAAAATTGGCTGGAAAGATGGTTTTAGAGCAATCTACTGTATTTTCAAATACAAGTTCTCCAAATAACATCGCGGTAATTTAGTACAGATTTTGGGGCAAAAAAAATTACGAACTGGAAGCCCAATTCGTAATTTCTTTATTTATAACTTTTAATTATATAATAAGCATCGCGTCTCCATACGAATAGAAACGGTACTTTTCTTCAACAGCTGTTTTGTAAGCTTCCATCATTAAATCATGTCCGCAAAATGCTGAAATCATCATTAGCAAAGTTGAAAGCGGTGTATGGAAGTTTGTAATCATGCAATTCGCAATACTGAAATCGTACGGAGGGAAGATAAATTTATTCGTCCATCCATCGTACGTATTTAAAGTTCCATCCGTTGAAACCGAAGTTTCAATCGTTCGCATAACCGTTGTTCCAACCGCGCAAACACGTTTTTTGTCTTTAATCCCTTTGTTTACAATTTCCGTACATTTTTTGTCGATATGTGCTTGTTCAGAATCCATTTTGTGTTTGGTCAAATCTTCAACTTCGACAGATCTAAACGTACCCAAACCAATGTGCAAGGTTACTTCCGCAAAATTTACACCTTTCAATTCCAATCGTTTCATCAATTGACGAGAGAAGTGCAATCCAGCTGTAGGAGCTGCAACGGCACCTTCATTTTTAGCGAAGATAGTTTGGTAACGCTCTTCGTCTTCCGGTTCAACCGTTCTTTTAATGTATTTAGGAAGCGGTGTTTCACCCAATTCGGTAATTTTCTTTTTAAACTCTTCGTAAGGTCCGTCGAATAAAAAACGCAAGGTTCTTCCTCGCGAGGTTGTATTGTCAATTACTTCCGCCACCAATGAATCATCGTCGCCAAAATACAATTTGTTGCCAATACGAATTTTACGTGCTGGATCAACTAAAACATCCCACAAAAGACTCTCACGGTTCAATTCTCGAAGCAAGAAAACCTCAATCTTAGCACCTGTTTTTTCCTTATTTCCATACATTCTTGCCGGAAAAACTTTGGTGTTGTTCATAATCATTACGTCTCCCTCGGAAAAGTAATTGATTAGATCTTTAAACAATTTATGTTCGATTTTTCCCGTATCACGATGGACAACCATCAATCTTGCTTCATCTCTATTATCTGTTGGATATTCAGCAATCAATTCCTCTGGTAAGTTGAAATTGAACTCGGAAAGTTTCATTTTACTCATGCTTGTCTACTATTTGTTGGCGTTTTTACTTTTAAAAAAAAGAGTGCAAAGTTAAATAAAAATATGCTTAAAAATGATGTGGTAGCTATTTTTAATCGCTGCCGAACTATAGTTTTTTATAATTCTTGTACAATTCAACC
Source organism: Crocinitomicaceae bacterium (assembly GCA_024643585.1). GTDB lineage: Bacteria > Bacteroidota > Bacteroidia > Flavobacteriales_D > Crocinitomicaceae > UBA2040. The sequence goes on from JAHEMP010000060.1 coordinate 7,463, forward strand.
AGATAGGCTTTGCATTGCTTTTCAGCCTGTGGCATTTTATTCGGCGCAATGTTCTGGTTTAAATAATCTTTTAAATCCAAATTGTAGCTAAAATCTCCATCTTCGTTTATCCAACCATAACCTCTCGTTACGGTGTGTAAAGCAAAATTCTTAGTGCTCGGATTTAGGATGTTTTTACTCCATGGATATCTTGACATATCGCGATTTCTTTGCATTTGAGCCAAAAGGGTTCCGACAATATCGTGTTGATTGCAGATGGTTTCATTTTTCACTCCCCGCCATTCTGGTTTTAGCATTTCACCGTAAAATAACAAGGGAATATGAAAGTAAGCCCCTTGATTTGGGTCACTTTGATTCGGGGTAGTATGTCCGTGATCAGCGACAAAAACGAAAAGGGTGTTTTTGTACCACTTTTCCTTTTTACATTGTTGGATAAAATTATGCAATGATTCATCAGCATAAATCATGCTGTTCATATAATCCTGTTCTTCACCAACGTAGTTTTGATTTTTCCTTTTTGGGAAATCATAAGGAGAATGTGTACTGCCCGTGAAGGCGCATTGCATAAAAGGTTCTTTTGTATTATTGATATCTCGCTTCAGCAATTTGAATAAATCTTCGTCGTAATAATTCAGTTTCCCTTTCGGCATATCCGCGGGAAAATCCTTTTCATCTTTTACAGCATCAAATCCATGATCTGTGAAAAAACTACCGATGTTTCCGTATTTCAAATCACCACTGAAACGGTAGCCGGAATAATATCCCCATTGCTTCAAATCTTCATTAAATGCAGGCAGTTTTCTGTGCTTTTCTGGCTGCATCGACATGGATATTTCGGGCAAAGCAGGAAAAGCTCCAAAAATACAAGCGTTGCCTATTTCAGAAGTTCCGCCATCGGCATAGCATTTTGAAAACAACAAACCTTCCTTCGCCATCTCATCGAAAAAGGGCGTTACTCCCCCCTTCCCAGTAATCGATTTCATAGCATTTGCCGACCAACCCTCCAAAACAATGAATACCAAATTTGGTCTTTCGCCTTTCAAAATTATGGGGAAGGAATCCGTTTTCGTTTCGTACAATTCAGCTGTAATTTTGGAAGCTACTTTTTCATCCATTTTAGGAAAAACATCATCCAAATTACTTCTGTTGAACAACAAGTAACTTTTTCCAAAATAGTAAGTAGAGTTTACACTTAAATCGTTGGCTAGACTTGATTTGCTATAGTAGGCAGCGTCAATGTTGATAGGAATTGGTTGCAATCCTCCGCGGCTCAGGAGTATTAAAAAAGGAGTAAAAATGATAAAAACTAAAAATGACGCCAACTTGGTTTTCCAATTGTAAATTTCCTTTGTCTTAAAATGACCAATAAACAAACGTCTTGAAAGGTAATAAGCAAATAAACCGCCCAAAACTGAGTATAAAAGAAACCAAAACACCATTCCTGCACTAGCCGTTCTGCCGACCTCATCTGGATTGGCCAAATGCATGAAAACTCGGGAACTTAATTTGTGATTCCATTCAGGGTAGGCGTTTATTTCTCCGGCATGAATAAGAAGAACGACTAAAACTTCAATAGAAAAGACGGTTACTAATACTATTTTGAAAAATTTTAGGGGAAACAATTTCCATATGGTAAAAAATAAAAAAGGCAATATGCTCAACATGCCTGCTGCCGTCATGTCCAATCGAAATGAGAAAACGAAAGCTTTAAGAACCTCCTGCCAACCGACTAAGTTTACTTTAGACGCATTGTGCACAATAAATAAAATGCGCATAACATCAAAAAGTAAAACCCAAAAAAGAAGGATTTTCAGCAAGGACAAAATATGGTTTACTACATTTCTCATGACAAATCGTGACAAAGGTAACAGATTATGAAAAATTCTCAGCATCCTATTTGTTTGTCCTTATTCTTAATTTTTTTAATTAAAAAGAACAAATCACAAAACATTTCGTTATTCATCTATAAACTCCTTAATTTCAAAAAATGAAAATTCAAAAAATCTTTGGGCTAATCCTACTTGGAAGTTCCATCTGTCTATATTCCTGCAAGAAAGAAACCGCTCCCAGTCTCACTGCAACTTGCTCAGATACTATAAGTTACACTTCAACAATAAAACCGTTAATGGACCAAAATTGCAACACGTCTGGTTGTCATAATAGCTCAAATGCAGGTGGGTATAATTTCACATCTCATTCCAGTGTTAGTTCAAACGCGTCAATTATATTGAAGAGCATTCGTCACGAAAGTGGAGTGCAGGCCATGCCACAAGGAGCAGGTAAGCTTGCCTCGTCATCCGCAGATAATTTCGATTGTTGGATACAGCAAGGGAAAGCAAACAATTAAAGCAAAGCGCGCAAAATATGTTTAAGCGCGCTTTTCACCATTACACCATGAGGTTTTATAATCTATCTTCTTCTTCGTGAAGCTGTTTAACCAATTCCAAAGCATCGGGAACGACGTCACTACAAATAACAATGAAGGAGTCCTTTTTGGCATTGTTTACGGCATGTCTGATTGCTTCGCTCTCTTTCGGGATTATCATGACATCCGCACTTGGATTGACAGACAGGATTCCGTTTTTCATCAAATCTATTAAGCTTTCTTCAGATCGGCCTCGTAAATTTTTGTCTTGACGGATAATAATTTTATCGAACATTTTGGCGGACAACCTTCCCAATTCCAAGATGTCTTCATCTCTTCTATCCCCAACCCCTGCAATAATTCCAACCTTTTCAGTTGCATCTACATTTTTCAAGAAATCAGCTATCGCCATAAAACCTGCCGGGTTGTGGGCATAATCCAACATTAGATCGAAATTTTTGAAACGGAACATATTCATTCTTCCCGGTGTTTGAGCTGGTGAAGGAATAAATGTTTCCAATGCGATTTTAATATCGGCAATTTTAAAACCTTGTATGAAGCCTGCTAATACAGTTGGCAACACATTTTGAATATTGAATTTTGCTCGACCCCTGAAAGTAAGAGGGATGTTTATCGCCTTCTCTACTCTCATTTTCCATTCCCCTTTGGATATTGTCACATAACCATTTTCGTAAATAGCTGCTAGTCCACCTCTTTGACAATGGTCAACGATACGTGGGTTATTTTCATCCATTGAGAAGTAAGCAACATTACACTTTAAATTCTTACGCATATCATATACTAGGTCGTCATCTGCATTT
>JAHEMP010000305.1 GCA_024643585.1 Crocinitomicaceae bacterium
AATTAATGATGTGTTTGTTCCTACAAGAATTGCTTTTTGTATCGTAGAGAATGGTTCCATTATAGAGTTGTTTTGGGTATACGTAGAATCAATTAAAAATGTCTCAAAAAACCCAGTCTTAACGCAATGGATAAATGAAATTCAAAATAAGAATTATAGCGGTTTCCAATTCAAACAGACCAAATGTACTGATGAATATAATCGATAAAATACCTCTAAGATTCCTTTAAAACCACTTCGCAGTTTAGCCAAACCGCTACTTCACAACCAAAATATAATTGTTCTTCTTTCCTTTCCCTAACAAAACATATTTGTCGTTGATTAGGGTTTCTTTTGAAATCATATAATCTTCCCCTACTTTTTCTTTGTTTACGGAGATCGCATTTCCTTTCAACTCGCGTTTGGCTTCACCGTTTGAAGCGAGGAAATTTGTCTTAGCCGAAAGAGCATCAATTATGGACATTCCTGATTCAACTTCCGAACGATCGACTTCTGCCGTTGGTACACCGTCGAAAATGGCAAAGAAGTCTTTCTCGGACAATTTGCGTAAATCATCCGCTGTTGATTTACCAAAAAGAATATTTGTAGCCGCCAGAGCCACTTCCAACTCTTCTTTACCGTGAACCCGCTCTGTGATATCTTCGGCCACCGCTTTTTGCAATTTACGCATGTGCGGTTCTGCTTGATGTTCAGCAATTAATTTATCAATCGCCTCCTTTTCCAAAAGCGTAAATATTTTGATGTAATTCTCTGAATCAGCGTCGCTAGCATTTAACCAAAATTGGTAAAATTCGTACGGTGAAGTTCGATTTGGATCCAACCAAACGGCTCCTGAAGCTGTTTTTCCAAACTTTGTGCCGTCGGCTTTTTTAATCAACGGAGTCGTCACGGCATAGGCTTCATTTCCGCTTTTGCGACGAATTAATTCTGTTCCCGTTACTATATTTCCCCACTGATCGGAACCTCCCAATTGTACAATACAATTTTTGTGCTCGTTCAACCAGTAGAAATCATAACCTTGAACCAATTGGTATGAAAATTCAGTAAACGACAAACCTGTTTCCAGTCGTTTTTTTACTGAATCCTTTGCCATCATGTAATTTACGGTGATATGTTTGCCCACATCACGAATAAAATCCAAGAAATTCATGTTTTTAAACCAATCGTAATTGTTCACCATTTCAGCGCCCGTCTCGCCATCGTTAAAATCCAAAAACTTCGACAATTGACCTTTCACACATTCCACATTGTGATTCAAAGTGTCGGCATCTAATAAGTTTCGTTCGTCGGATTTCCCAGAAGGATCTCCCACCATTCCTGTTGCACCACCAACCAACGCAAAAGGTTTGTGTCCTGCCCGTTGAAAGTGCACCAAAGTCATAATTTGCACCAAATGACCAACGTGTAAAGAATCCGCGGTAGGATCAAAACCAATATAGCCTGAACGGATCTCCTTGTTTAAAGCTTCTTCTGTACCCGGCATCATGTCGTGTATCATTCCTCTCCACTGCAATTCAGCGATAAAATTCTTTGGCATTTTTATTTGATTTTAAGACGGTAGTACATTAGGATTTAAGACTTGTTAAATTGTTGAGCACATATTAAAGTCTTTTATCGCAATGCCTTACTTCCTCAATATTTATAACTTGTAAATTCTCGGCAACTGTGTGCAAAAGTAATCGATTGTGTCAAAACACACGCAATAACGAATCAAAAGTTCACTACTTTAAATGAAATTGGCTGAACCATAATTCAGCCAATTTCATTTAAAGTTTAAACCCTAATTATATCAGAGTTTGTATCAAAGCACTTAGTTTTTAACGAAACTTTTGGAAAGTAATTTTGAATTTTGCACATCCATAATATTCATGTGATACATTCCTGGAGTCAAATTACTTATATCAATTTTATTGGAGTTCCCTTTTTCAAATTGTATGTTTTGACCCATTACATTGTAAATTTCAATTGAATAATTATCAATTCCTTTTACATTAAAATTAATTTCACTTGTAGCAGGGTTCGGATAAATTTGAACATACGTTAAGTCTGAAACTTCATCAATTGATAGCGTGATTAAATTGAATAACGAATCAATATTTGCACCGACTGCTCTTCCAGTTGTCAGCCCAATTTGATTTCCAAATTCAAAATGAATTCCTCCATATAGTCTCGATATAGCTGCCTCCTCGGCCGCTTCATTAAATGAATTGAAAAACCGTGGTCCTCCAAAATTGGATCCATGGGTACTATCGGTAAACGAGTAGGAGTTGCCCAAATAGGATTCCATAATTACCTCCATTGCGCCAGATTGGGACGAATGTCCACTTGGGTATTCAGGAAAAGGCGGAGTGGAAACAAGCGGCACCCAATTCGGATCAATGTTATCATTAATATAACCTATAGGGCGAATGCAGTTGTAAATGAATTTTGTTTTCCAACAGGCTCTAAAGGCATCGGCCATTGCCATTCCCATTTTTGCATATTGAATAGTTGCCGTTTCAAGAGAAGCATTTTCATGTATCAATATATTGCTTAGCATAGATACACTGTGACCCGGAGGTGAAATTGTACCCCCACCGTCAGCCCAGTATTGTGCGATAATTACCTGTCCGGGTGTGTTATTTGCACTTTGCGTATAAACCGCATTGGCATAGTTATAAAAAGGCGACCCCCCTGTTGTTGAAAATGTTGGTGGTGGTCCAGGAATGGTGCTTGACGTATTTGCTAGAACAAAAGGTCGTGTATCACCCCATTCAGGTTGAAGAGCTATTTGTCCAGGTAATGGAACCCACATGCCGGGTCCAACTGGTGGAACGTAAGAAGCGGGGAAATTTGTATTGTATCCTTGATGA
>JAHEMP010000306.1:0-1928 GCA_024643585.1 Crocinitomicaceae bacterium
ACGGTAGTTTTCGTTCGGATCTTCGTTCATCATTTGCCAATAACTATCGTAACGACTAATCGCTATTTCACCATTTTCCAAAGCGTCTTTAACAGCGCATTTTGGTTCATTCAAGTGTTTACAATTGTTGAATTTACATTTGTCCATTAATTCTCTAATTTCTTTGAAGTAATGGCCTATGTGTTCTTTCTCAATTTCAATGATTCCAAATGCTCTTATTCCAGGAGTATCCACAATAAATCCACCGGTTTTTAGGGGAAACATTTCGGCAAAGGTGGTTGTATGTTGACCTTGTGCATGCGATTGAGATATTTCGCCTATTCGAGCAGAAATATCTGGATCCAACGCGTTGATCAATGAACTTTTTCCAACACCGGAATGTCCACCAATCATTACTTGATTTCCATAAATTTCCTTGCGCAAAAAGTCGATTGAAGCGTCATCAAATGTCGAAATCTTGTAACATGGATAACCTATTTTTTCATATTTTTCAATGTATTCATCAATCGTTTGCATTTCTTTTTCGTTGTACTGATCAATTTTATTGAAAAGTAAAGTACAGGGAATACGAAACGATTCTGTTGAAACTAAAAAACGATCGATGAATGCCAAATGGGTATTTGGGGAATGCAGCGTAACCAGCAAATAAGCTCTATCAACGTTGGCCGCTAAAATTTGCATTTGTTTGCTCAAATTCGTTGATTTCCGGACGATGTAATTGCGACGTGGTAAGACATCGGTTATCATTCCTCGACCTTCATCGTCGTATTCGTCATCGATAATTACTTCATCACCAACAGCGACTGGATTGGTCGTTTTAAGTCCAGACATTCGAATTTTCCCTCTAATTCTACAAAGAACGGGTTCTCCATTTGGCAGTAGGACGTTGTAAAACTTCCCTGTGGATTTTAATACTTTTGCTTGCATTGGCATGAGAAGGCAAAGATACGTTTTTTGGCGGTTGACAGATAGTCGACGAGGATTGCCCTAAAAAAATATTTTTCACCAAAAGCCAAGCGTTAAAAGCTAAATGCCAAAGTGATTTTCATTATCTTCGTCGCTCAAAACAACGTACATGTCAATTGAAGTAAAAAATCTGACCAAATTTTATGGCGAGCAAGCAGCCGTCAATTCCATTTCTTTTGAAGTGAAAAAAGGTGAGATCGTTGGTTTTCTTGGACCAAATGGAGCCGGGAAATCGACAACAATGAAAATCATCACTGGATTCATTCCTTCAACATCAGGAGAAGTTAAAGTTTGTGGCAAAACAGTTGATGTTGACTCTCTTGATACACGAAAATTGATTGGCTATTTGCCAGAAAATAATCCCTTGTATCTCGACATGTACGTAAAAGAATATTTGACTTTCGTTGGGAACATTTACAAAATTAAAAATGTAAAAGAGCGCGTCGCTGAAATGATTAAAGCGGTTGGTTTGGAAATCGAGCAAAACAAGAAAATTGGCATGCTTTCCAAAGGATATCGTCAGCGTGTTGGTTTGGCTCAAGCGATTATTCACGACCCCGAAGTTTTGATATTGGACGAACCGACTTCTGGTTTAGATCCCAATCAATTGGTTGAAATACGTGAGTTGATAAAGAAAATTGGGAAAGAAAAAACGGTAATGCTGTCTACTCACATCATGCAAGAAGTTGAAGCGATTTGCGATCGAGTGGTTATTATCAACAAAGGAGACATTGTTGCTGATGGAAAAACAAGTGATTTGCAACATGCAGAAGGTCAAGTAATAACCGTATATGCTGAGTTTGATGGGGACGTTTCAAAAAATCAGTTATCGAAGATTGCCAATGTTCGTAAAGTGGAAAAAATTGGAGAAGGATGGCTTTTCGAAGGAAACGCAAACGTCGATTTGAGAAAACAAATTGCCCAATATGCTCAAGAAAGTAAATTACTAGTTCTTACGCTTC
>JAHEMP010000306.1:1938-2848 GCA_024643585.1 Crocinitomicaceae bacterium
AGAGGTGTTTAAAGAGTTGACTAGTAAAAAATAAAATTGACTCAATTCGATTTTATTTTCACCCATGATTTTCTAAGTAGAATCCCTATTTAAATGAGAAGTTTTCTTTTGTTAACTTCTTAAAAAAAATAATTATTCTTTTTTCATTTTTTTTATTTGGATTAGTTAACTTCATGTAAACTACTTTATTATGAAAACACTCTTACTTACGTGTTCAACACTGTTTGCATGCATGTTGACCGCCCAAAACACCAGCACCTATTCATCGGATGTGCCCAACAAATATTTTAAATTCACCTTAAAACTTACGAAAGAAAGTCCCGGTTTTACTCCTCCAGTTGCGTCCCGCGCTTTTGGATATACCGGTTTAGCCTTGTATGAGGCTATGGTTGAAGGAATGCCATCCAATATCAGTTTGGTAAACAAATTACCACAATTTCTCACTGTTACGTCACCAAGTCCTGGTGCAGTTTATCATTGGCCAACAGTGGCGAATAACGCGTTAGCAGGAATTATTGACAGCCTTTGGGCAAACGCGAGTCAAGTTAACAAAGATTCATTGATGACGATTAAGAATACTTTTAATCAGCTTTTTCAAACCCAAGTTTCGACAACAGTTTATAATGATTCGAAATCTTACGGTGAAAGCATTGCAATAGACATTTTTGAATATTCAAAAACCGATGGTGGTCATCAAGGATACAATACAAATTTCCCCGCTTCTTACGTTCCACCGGTTGGCCCCGGTATGTGGGTTCCATTACCTGGACAAATAGCTCTTCAACCTGAATGGGGTGATACACGACCTTTTGTTTTAGCAAATACGTCAAGTACCATTCCTGGACCACCACCAACATTTTCAACAACAGTGGGGTCGCCTTTTTATAACTATGCCAATGCGGTTTATACG
>JAHEMP010000061.1 GCA_024643585.1 Crocinitomicaceae bacterium
TTGTTTGGATCGGTTAACTCGTATGTTTCATCCGCAACGGCAAACCAATCTGTTTGGTAATGCTTACCAGAATGAAAAACGCCTTTTAATGTGTCGTTCTTTAAATCGGCAATAAAAAGAAAAGCATGAGATCCATCGAAACAAGATAGATACAATTTGTCATCGTAAAAATTACCATCCAAATACCGATAGTCTCCAGTTTCTGTCAGAAAAGTTCCAGACAAAGAGGATTGATTTTGTTCAAATAAACCAATCGCAGGAAAAGATTCATTAGTGCCAGGAGAAAATTCTGTCCTCCATTTTTTTGAAAGGTGCTTTGTTGATTTTGTTCCAGTGTTTTGACATTCAAAAATTTCACCCTCACAATAATGCGCTTTTAAAGGTACGGTGTAATATCCTTTTCGGTTTTTATTGTGCCAATAACCATTTATGTTTTTTTTCGATTGCACATATAGATATAAATCAGCATCAAACTCTGGAAAGGAGTAAACCAAAGTATCCCCTATTGATGTTATGTAAGTCAAATTTATTTGTTCATCACCATTTCTTATTTGAACACGAATGTGTTCGTCTGTTTTACCAAAAACCATACGAAAAGGTAAATCGGTGGTAGAATTGAGTTCTAGCTTACCTATCCAAAAACCAGTCTTTGGCATTGTGGCCGCTGTGGAATATTGAAATAAAAAAGTGAAAAAATAAAGGAATATATACGCTTTATACCTCATTTGTTTAAAATACGAAAAGAGTAAAAATAACTTTTTTGCCTTATTTATTGACCTTTGTGCAACCTTTTTGTCAATTTTGTGGTCATATGAATGCTGTGTTAATATGGATAGAGAAAGCTTAATACGAAAAAGTATTCGAGGAGAAGCATTGGCGCAGCGACATTTGTTTGAAAGTTTGGCCCCAAAAATGTTATCCATTTGTATGCGATACTTGGGAAATAAAGAAGAGGCCGAGGATGTTTGTCAGTTGAGTTTCATTAAGCTCTTTAATAATTTAAAGGACTATAATAATGAAGGATCATTTGATGGTTGGGTGAGAAGGATTTTTGTTAACACATGTCTAGATCAACTCAGAAAGAACAAGAAAACGAAGTACGATGTATCAATGGATGATGTAGATTATCGAATTGAAAACAACGACTTCATTATTGAAAACATGGAGGCAAATGATTTAATGAAGATAATAGAGGAACTGCCAACAGGTTATAGAACTGTTTTTAACTTGTTTGCAGTAGAAGGATATAGTCATAGGGAAATAGCCGAGAAATTGGAGATTACCGAAAACACTTCGAAGTCACAATTTAAAAGGGCTCGAACACATTTAATGAATAGTTTAGAAAAGTTGCACTATGGCAAATGATAAATGGATAGAAGATTTAGCCGGTAAACTAAAGGAACATAGTTCTGAAGTTAATCCAAACATGTGGCAAGGCATCAGCTCCCAAATAGGGGCCGGTTCTGCAGGTGTGGCTGGCGGTCTAGGTTTTGCGAAAATAGCAAGCATTGTTTTTCTTGTAGCAGCGGGAGTAACTATTACTTATTTTGCTCTAGACTCTTCTAAAGCTGAAAGTAAAGACACGAAAAACCAAACAATAGATACAGCTGTCGTTGACAAAGAAAAATTGATTGAATCAAAATCTCCAGATTTGATTCAAAATGCAACAGAAAATAAAAAAGTTCAAGCTTTAACGAACAATGAAAAGCGGATTACAAGAACGAAAGAGAATAAGGAGGATGAAAAAACAAGTCAAAGCAATGCAGAGGTGGCTGTTTTTGAAGAGTTAAAAACACCTCAAGCGCCGGAAAACATATTAAAATCAAAAGAAAAAATAAACCCAGAACAACCCAGAACTATAGAGCAACCAAAAACACAAACGGTTGAACAAGGAATAGAAGAAGGCGAGAAAACAGTTGTTGAAGAAACGAAAAATGCAGAAATTGTAAAACCAAAAGCAGAGTTTATCAATCTACCCAATACCTTTACTCCCAACAATGATGGTGTAAATGATTTCTTTTTTGTTCAATCTGTTGGCTTGATGAACTATGTGTTGATTGTAATGGACGACAGAAACAATGTCTTATGGAAATCATCGAATCCAAATGACAAATGGGATGGAAGAAATTTAGGAGGTGAAAAGGTTCTAAACGGAAGTTATTTCTACTTTATAACAGCCGAAGATGAGAATGGAAAGAAAATGAATACACACCAGAGACTAGAGATACAGTAAACTTTATTCTACTACTATGAAGAAACGAAAAAACCCTGATTCGAAAGTGTCAGGGTTTTTTTGGTGCTCAGCCTGATTGCACGAAAAAACCCTCAACTAAAAGTCAAGGGTTTTTCTCTCATTTTGAGGTCCCGAGCGGATTCGAACCGCTGTACAAGGTTTTGCAGACCTTTGCCTAGCCGCTCGGCCACAGGACCTTTTTCGTGGGTGCAAATATATGAAAAATCTATTTAAACCATAGTTTCTTCAATGATAATTGCAACGTTTGCAACATCTCCGTCAATTGGTGGTGAATGTTTAATAATTTTAACACGCAAAGAATGGAGTTGTTTAACTTCCAATTTAAGTCGATTTGCTATTCGTTGACCAACGTGTTCTATTAGTTTAGAGCGAATCGCCATCTCTTCTTCAACGATCTTATTAATTAATACATAATCAACAGTATCCGACAAGTCGTCTGAAAGGGTTGATTTTGTGAAATTGGTCTTTACACAGATGTCAACACTGTAATTGCCACCAATTCTGCCCTCTTCAGGAAGACAGCCATGGTAAGCATAAAGCTTAATGTCGTTAACCTCTATAGTGTGCGTCATCAATATTATTTTAAAACTTCAAGACCGGCATTCATTCTTGAAATACATTCCGTCTTGCCTAAAAATGTAGCGATTTCAAAAATGCCTGGACCCATGCCTTTACCGGTTAAGAGAAGACGAAATTGAGGCATTGCTGCTCCGAAACCTAAACCTTTGTTTTCTAAGTATGTTTTAAACGCTGTTTCAACATTAACAGTTGTGAAGTCATCGATGTCTGAAAGAATGTTTAACCACTCTTTCATAATTGCTGGGCTTTCGTCTTTCCATTTTTTAGAAATCGTTTGTTCGTCGTACTCAGTTGGCTTGTTTATCAAGTAATCTCCTTCTGTAACAATATCGCCTACAAATACGGCCCGCTCTTTCATTAGCTCAGCCACTTTTGTTAGACGTTCTTCACTTTCTGTTGGATAATAAGCAAGTAACTCATGGCCGAGAGTCTTGTTGTCGAGGGCCTTTAAATATTGCTGTTGAAACCATCTTGTTTTATCCGCGTCAAATTTCGCTCCGGATTTTGAAACTCTTTCCAATGAAAAGGCTTTTGTAAGTTCGTCAAGATTAAATAATTCTTGTGGAGTGCCGGGGTTCCAACCCAAAAAGGCTAACATGTTTATAAATGCTTCTGGTAAATATCCCGCCTCTCTGTATCCCGAATAAAGTTCCCCTTCGGAAGTTGTCCAATTTAAAGGGAATACAGGAAAGCCCAATCTATCGCCATCTCTTTTTGATAATTTACCATTCCCGTCAGGCCTTAGGAGAAGGGGTAAATGTGCAAATTCTGGTGCTTCCCATTCAAACGCTTGATAAAGCAATATATGCAATGGCGCTGAAGGCAACCATTCTTCACCTCTAATAACGTGAGAAATATTCATCAGGTGATCATCAACAATGTTTGCTAAGTGATAGGTAGGCATACCGTCACTTTTAAATAAAACCTTATCGTCTAAGTTGTTTGTGTTGACAACAACCCAACCACGTATTAAGTCTTCGAATCTAACATCTTGATTGCGAGGCATTTTCATTCTAATTACGTACGGTTCGCCTGCGTCTAATCTTCGCTGAACTTCTTCGCTTGATAATGTTAAAGAGTTTACCATTGAGGAACGGGTTATACTATTGTATTGCCAGTTCGGCATTCCAGCATTTTTAGCATTATCACGCATGCTTGATAATTCATCAGAAGAATCAAAAGCATAATAAGCATGACCGTTTTGGATTAAAAGATCAGCATACGGTTTGTACATTTCTTGTCTTTCTGACTGAACATAAGGGCCGTATTCTCCACCAAGTCCAGGCCCTTCAGTTGGCATTATTCCGGCCCAACGCAAACTTTCCATTATGTATTCTTGAGCACCAGGAACAAATCTAGTCTGATCGGTGTCTTCAATTCTGATTAGGAATGTTCCGTTGTGTTTTTTGGCAAATAAATAATTGTATAAGGCTGTTCTGACCCCACCAATGTGTAAAGGACCTGTTGGTGATGGAGCGAAACGTACGCGAACTTCTTTTGACATGCAAATAATTTTTCGGCAAAGATAAGGTTTTCAGTTCGATGGGACTATTAGTCATGATTGTTAATTATTTTTAAGATATGATGTTTTTATAAGCCATTGTTTTATCTTAGGAGGTTCAATCAAACGTTATTATGTCTGCATTCGATCGCTTGATCATACAAATAGATTCTTTCATACGAAAATACTATAAGAATGAAATTATTAAAGGGGTAATTTTCTTTATCGGCGTTCTTATTGGTTCATTCCTATTGGTCACATTTTTAGAATATGTTGGTCATTTTAATTCGTATGTTCGAGGTCTTCTGTTCTTTAGTTTTATAGGCGTAAACGTTTATATTTTTAGCAAATTCTTGTTTCGTTCCTTGTTGAAGTTATTCTCCTTTGGTAAAAGGATTGATAGACATCAAGCGGCAGGTATAATAGGCACTTTCTTTCCACAAATTTCAGATAGGTTAGTAAATACCTTACAGTTAAATGACTCTTCAAATGTTGGTAATTTTGAACTTATCCGTGCCAGCGTGTTGCAGCGTTCAAAAGCTTTAGGTGTTTTTAACTTTGGTGAGGCTGTAGATATAGCATCCAACAGGAAATACGCAAAATGGTTGGCACCCTTGTTTTTGGTTCTTTTAACGGTCGCCCTTTTTGCCCCAAGGATTTTAATGCAGGGTACAGAGCGAGTGGTGAATTATGACAAAGAATATATTCCGGAAGCACCGTTTCAATTTATTTTATTGAATAATGGACTAAGAGTTGATGAAGGTGGTGATTTAAATATTGAGGTAAAACTTTCTGGCGCTTCCTTGCCCGACAAATTGTATTTAGTGTCGGATCAAGGAAAATACTTGATGAACTGGGAAAAGAAAAACGAAGCCTCTTATACGTTGTCTAAGCTTTCTTCAAATTTTGATTTTCATTTTGAAGCAAATGGCTTTAAATCAGACAGCTATAAAGTTTCAATTTTGCCTATCACCAGTATCGGCAAACTTGAAGCAAGTATACATTATCCGAGTTATCTTGGGAGGAAAGATGAAGTGATTCGAAACTCTGCGGATTTGTCGGTTCCAGAAGGGTCTATTGTGGAGTGGTCAATTCTAACAAAGAATACGAAGAAGGTTGAATTAATGGATGGAGTCAAAAGGGAAGTGTTTGAATCTGAAGGCTTTAAATTTAAAAGAACGGTTAAATCGGATTTGTCTCTGAAGTTTAGGATGGAAAATGTGCAAACAGGTGCCATTGACTCCTCAAGCATGTTTATTGATGTTGTTCGGGATGCGTTTCCTTCAATAATAGTGCGTGAGATGAAGGACTCGATAAGTGATGGGCTCCGCTTTTTTAAAGGCCTGATTAATGATGATTATGGATTGTCAAATTTGGCTTTCAAGTATGTTGTCATAGGAAAAGATGGTAAGAGAAGAGAAGAAAGAATTCATGTTTTACAGCCTAACGGTACAGATCAATCGTTTGATTTTGCAGTTGATTTTAGGAGAGAAGATCTAAAAATAGAGGATAGAATCGAATATTATTTTGTTGTAAGCGATAACGATGGAGTAAATGGCGCTAAAAGCACTAAAAGTCAACTATTTACGTATGTCTTACCTAGTTTAGAGGAATTGAACGACCAAAGGAAAGAAGAACAAGAAAAGACCCAAGAAGAATTGGCGGAATTATTGAAAAGAACTAAGGATTTTCAGAAGGATGTTGAGCGATTGAAAAAGGAAATAATGAATAGTAAATCGGTTGATTGGAAAGCAAAAAATCAATTGGAAAAATTAAAATCAGACCAGTTTGAGCTGAACAAGTCGCTTGAGAATCTTCAACAGAACATGGAAAAGAGTGTTGAGGAAAAGAATCAGTTGTCGGAAATGGATCCGTTGTTGTTGGAGAAACAGGCTCAGGTGGAAGAATTAATGAAGGAGTTGATGGATGAGGAAATGATGGAGCTCCTTAAAAAGTTGGAGGAGTTGATGAAAGCTCAGAACAAAGATGAGATTCAAAATGAACTTGAAAAATTGAATGAAAATGCTGAGAACAGAAATAAACAATTGGATCGTACTTTGGAGATGCTGAAAAAATTGCAGGTTAACGAAAAAATTGATGATATAGAAAAAGAGCTCAAGGCTTTGGCGGAAGAACAAAGAAAATTAAAGGATGATATAGAAAAGGAAAAGGTTGGCAAGGATAAAGGAGTAGAAGAGCAAGATAAGTTGAATGAGAAATTTAACGACATAAAAGAAGACTTAAAGGAGCTCAAGGAATTAAATGAAAAATTGGAGCGACCATTGAACCTTGATGAAAAGAAGGAAGAGCAGGATAAGATTTCAGATGAAATGAAAGAAGCCTCAGAAAGTCTGGACAAAAACAAGAAGGGAAAAGCGTCTGACAAGCAGCAAGAGAGTGCGGAAGATCTTGATAAACTAGCTGAGGAGTTAGCAAAAATGCAAGACGAGGCGAATTCGGAGCAAGAAGGCGAGGATATTGAAATGTTAAGAAGAATTCTTAAAAACTTAATGACGCTTTCTTTTGAGCAAGAAGCGGTAATGAAGAGGTTTAACAAAGTGAATGATACGGACCCTGCCTATAAATATTATGGTCGAAGACAAAGATCAATTATAGATGACACGAAAATGGTCAAAGATTCTCTTGAAACGTTAGCGAAAAGACAACCCAAGATAGCTTCATTTGTTGATGCAGAATTGAATGAAATTAGGAAAAACCATTCTTTGGCAGTGGAGGACATCGACGAACACCGAAGAAAAGAGTTAGGTCAACATCAGCAGTATGTTATGACGAGCTATAACAATTTGGCGTTGTTGTTAAATGAAAGCCTTGAAAGTATGCAGCAGGCTGCGCAAGAAAAGAAATCGGGCTCAGGTAGTTGTGATAAACCCGGCGGAAAGGGCAAACCAAAACCTGGACAAGGTAGTCCAGGGGCATCCGACATGAAGCAAATGCTTAAAAAGCAATTGGAGGCTATGGAAAAGGGAAATAGTCCTGGAGGTAAAAAACCTGGCGACTCTCCAGGAGGTGATATTCCTGGTGGAAAAGATGGTCCTGGTCAAGGAGGTTTAGGTAATAAGGAAATTTCAAAAATGGCAGCCGAACAGTCAGCTATTCGTCAAAGACTCGAGCAGTTAAGGGATGAGTTAAATAAGGAAGGAAAAGGAAAAGGGAATGGTTTGAATCCGCTGATAAACGAGTTGGATAAGCAAGAAAGAGATTTGTTAAACAAAAATTTTTCTCAGAATATGATAACGCGTCAAAAGGATATTTTAACTCGACTTTTAGAAAGCGAAAAGGCTTTATTAGAACGTGGGTTTGAGGAAAAAAGAGAATCCCAATCAGGAAAAGATAGAGGTTTTGGTAACCAAATTAAATTTGATGAGTATAACAAGGAAAAATTGAATCAAGTTGAATTGATGCGTACGGTTGATCCTGAGTTTAGAAAGTACTATAAGGACAAAGCAAATCAATATTTCAATTTGGCCATGTGATAACAGTGTTTATGAAAGAAGGATTTACAGTTGTAGAAGAGATTGGAGTACCATCTAATTTTGACCATCTATCAAATGTTGAAGGATTAATTGATCGAATTTGCGCTAGTACTGGGGTAAGTGATGATAATTATGGCAACGTGTTGATTGCCGTAACGGAGGCATTTAATAATGCTGTTGTGCACGGCAACAATGGAGATGACACAAAAAGTGTACACGTAAGAGT
The DNA here is from genome assembly GCA_024643585.1 of Crocinitomicaceae bacterium. Classification (GTDB taxonomy): domain Bacteria; phylum Bacteroidota; class Bacteroidia; order Flavobacteriales_D; family Crocinitomicaceae; genus UBA2040. The sequence continues at coordinate 8,055 of JAHEMP010000061.1, forward strand.
TTCGCAAAATGACGACGAGTTGTGTTTTGTCGTTAAAGATCAAGGGCCTGGTTTTGATTTCGAAAATGTTATCGATCCAACGGCACCGGAAAATATTGAAAAAGAAAACGGAAGAGGCATTTATTTAATGCGACATTTGGCTGACGAAGTGGAGTTTGACAAAAACGGCACCGAAGTAGCAATATATTTTAAAAGAAATGGTTAGTGCGGACTGGCTTGACTTAGACAGTTTTGATTTTGATTTAGTATCTACAAATAATTGGTTGTCCTATGTCACTTCAACTGAGGGCAAGGAGTTGGGTGAGTTAGCGCTTATCTTTTGTTCTGATGAAGAATTGTTGAAAATGAACATTCGGCATCTTGAACACGATTATTACACCGACATCATAACCTTTGATTATTCAGAGACCAATACGGTTATTGGTGATTTGTTTATTAGTGTAGATCGCGTAAAGGATAATTCTGTCAACTTGAATATAGAGCTTGAGGAAGAGCTTTTCAGGGTAATTGTTCATGGTGTTTTACATCTCTGTGGTTATGGCGATAAAGGTGACGAAGAGGTTATCCTGATGAGACAGAAAGAAGATTTTTATTTAAATAAATTAAAGGGTTTCACGTGAAACCCTTTATTGTTTTTGCTTACTGCGAATAGTAGAAGTAATTTTGTTCCACGTGAAACAAAAAATATGTTGAAGAAATACGATGTTATTGTAGTTGGTGGTGGACACGCGGGTTGCGAGGCAGCAGATGCTGCTGGTCGACTTGGCTCCTCTGTTTTGTTGATTACAATGAACATGAATACGATTGCTCAAATGAGTTGTAATCCCGCTATGGGTGGAGTTGCAAAAGGTCAAATTGTTCGAGAAATTGATGCTTTAGGTGGTGGATCAGGCATTGTTTCTGATTTAAGTGCCATTCAGTTCCGGATGCTTAACCTGTCAAAAGGTCCTGCAATGTGGTCACCAAGAACTCAAAATGACAGGATGAAGTTTGCTGAGGAGTGGCGATTGTTGTTAGAAAGAAATAAGAATGTGGATTTTTGGCAAGACATGGTTACCGGCTTAATTGTGGAGCATGGACGTGTTGTTGGTGTTAAAACAGCTATGGGGATAGACGTGTTAGCTAAATCGGTAGTGTTGACAAACGGCACTTTTTTGAACGGGTTGATTCATTTGGGAGAGAAACAATTTGGAGGTGGTCGTGTTGGTGAGAAAGCAGCAACTGGTATTACTGAGGATTTGGTCAATTTGGGTTTTGAGGCTGGAAGAATGAAAACGGGAACACCTCCAAGAGTTGATGGACGCTCGCTTGATTATTCAAAAATGGAAGTTCAACCAGGAGACACTAATCCTAGCAAGTTTAGTTATACAAATACATCTGCACTAATTGAACAAAGGTCGTGTTGGATTACGTATACCAATGACGAAACGCATGAATTGTTAAGAACTGGTTTTGATCGTTCTCCAATGTTTAATGGAGCGATTAAAAGTTCGGGACCTAGGTATTGCCCAAGTATTGAAGATAAGATCAACCGTTTTGCGGATCGAGATCGCCATCAAATTTTTGTTGAACCAGAGGGATGGAATACGGTTGAGATATATGTTAATGGATTCTCAACGAGTTTGCCAGAGGATGTTCAAATTAAAGCGATGCAATCTATACCGGGATTTGAAAGCGCAAAAATGTTTCGTCCTGGTTATGCTATTGAATATGATTATTTTCCACCTACACAATTAAAGCACACGTTAGAAACCAAATTGGTTGAAGGCTTGTATTTTGCTGGTCAGATAAATGGAACTACTGGATATGAAGAGGCCGGTTGTCAGGGTTTAATGGCTGGCACCAACGCGGCATTAAAAGTACAAGAAAGGGATGCTTTCATTTTGGGAAGGGACCAGGCGTACATAGGTGTATTAATAGATGATTTAATTACTAAGGGCACTCAAGAACCCTATCGAATGTTTACTAGTCGAGCAGAGTTCAGATTGTTGTTAAGACAAGACAATGCCGACATACGTTTAACGCCGATAGCACATGCTTTGGGTATGATATCTGATGAAGCCATGACGCGTGTCAATCGAAAGATTGATGCTACAAAGGAAATGATGGGTTTTTTGCGAAGTGAAGGAATTCCACCTGAATTGGCAAATCCTGTTTTACTGAATAAGGACAGTTCACCGATAAATCAACAAGTAAAAATGAGTCAACTTTTAACAAGGCCTCATGTCTCGATGGTTGACATATTTGATATGAGCCCAGCTGTAAAGAAAAAGGCGAGTGAAATGGAAGCCATTCATGAGGGTTCCGTTGAACAGGCGGAAATACTAGTTAAGTATGAAGGATACTTGGAACGAGAGCAAGATATGGCAGATAAACAGAACCGTTTGGAGAATGTTAAAATCCCAGACCATTTTGATTATTTGAAAATGGAAAGCATGAGTTACGAGTCGAGGGAAAAGCTGACTAAAATTAAACCAGCTACCATTGGTCAGGCCAGCAGAATTAGCGGAGTATC
>JAHEMP010000307.1 GCA_024643585.1 Crocinitomicaceae bacterium
TTGTACCAGAAGGAGTTCCAGTACCGATTCTTGCATAGATTCCCCAAAGATCTACAGGGTTAACGATATCAAAAAGGTTACCTGCTTCAAAAAATGTAGCTGGGTCACTATCTTGCGTTGTACCACTAACTGTACCATTATCTAAAGCGTAAATGAATGGTGTAACAGCGAATGTACTGTTTGCTATGGTATTGTTCCCAGGTACGTCATCAATTGAATCGTGAACCAAAGATCCTGTTACTGTATATGTTCCAAGTCCTGGAGGAGTGAAGTCAGCTGTTGTAAGTGTGTCTGCAGGGCTACCATTTGTTAGGTTAATTGGTGAGCTAGATACAGTTACTGCTCCTGGATTGATAGTTGCATCGTATTGCAAATTTTGAATGGTATTGATACCATTGTTTGATGCAATTGCACTGAATGCGATTGGAGCAATTTGGTTAACCGGAATTTGAGAATATTTAACACCAGCTGATTGGTAGAAACTTCCTGAAGCAATTACGTCATTATCCGAGCTTGTAGACAATGTTACATCATCAATGTACCATCCGTAAGTAATCCAAACGTTAGGATTTGTAGCTGATCCTGGGAAATTTGTTGTCCAAGAAAAACGAATCCAAACATTAGTTGCTCCTGTCAAATAAGAAGAAAGATTAATTGTTTTCAACGCTGGATTAGGGTAAGCGGAACCTCCACTTTGACTTAACACAGGGTAGTTCAAGTTATTCCCTACGGCAACGAAAGTCGTACCATCTGTAGAAATTTGTATTTCTTGCAAATCATTAAATCGAGCACCATATTGCTCAAATTCAAGAATTACATTAGTACCTGTAGTCGCTAAGCTAATTGGACTTGCAGTAGTTACTGTATATGTAACACCTAATGCCTGAGAAGCAGCTTGCGGGTCACCATTTGACAATTCGCAAAAATTACCGCCTGATGTAGAGTTAATACCAGCAGCAGACCACCAACCATCGCTAGTAGCGTCAATTGACCATCCAAATTCAGGACTAGTTGAAGTGCCATTATCAATTACCCAGTTTGCTGGAGTACTGAAATCATCAGACCAAAATTGAACTCCTGGAGCCTTTGCTTGAATTCCTTTTACTGCTTTTGCTTCTGTTGTTACGAAGTCTTTTGTAATTACTTGTTGTATTTTCTGCCCGAAACTAGAGCTTACTCCAGCAAAAAGAAGAAAAGACAATGTGTAGATTTTTTTCATAATATTAATTGAATTTAAAGTGTAAATATATTAAAGTTAAAAGTTATAACACGCTGTTTTAAATTATTTTAGCATTTGGTCCTTCAAAAAAGGTAAGCTTGCTCTTGTTTCAAGTAATTGATTTGCAGATAAATAAACATTTTCAACGGTGCTTTTTTGATACAAGTCTAACACGACTTTACCTAAAGGGTCTACAACCAAGGAATTACCGCTATAATCCAAATTCATTTTATCCGTTCCAACTCTGTTCACTGCAGCTACATAACATTGGTTTTCGATGGCTCTCGCTTTGACAAGCGTTTCCCAATGCAAGCTTCTTTTGGCAGGCCAATTGGCTACGAACAATAAAACGTCGTAACTCGGTATTTGGTTGACAGGATCCCAATTGTTTCTTAAAATTTCTGGGAATCGGAGGTCGTAACATATTTGCAATTGGATTTTCCAGCCTTTGTATTCTAGGATGACTTTTTCCTTTCCAGCCTCGAAATAAAGGTCCTCTTCGGCCAATCCAAAGCTCTTTCGTTTGTCGTAACATGTGATTTTGCCACTTGGTTCAACAAATATACCTCGATTGTATAATTTTCCTCCGTCTTCCATAATGAGGGAGGTATAAATCGCGGAATTGAATTTCGCAGATTGAGTTTTCAGCCAGGCCATGCTAGAGCTGTTCTCAAAAGGTTCAGCCATGAGCGTATTCATGGTAAATGCCGTTTGAAACATTTCAGGCAGAAGAATCAAATCGGTTGAATTGATTTTTTCAAAAGCTTTTTCGTACAGGGCAAAATTTGCTATTTTGTCTTCCCAAACTTGATCAATTTGAACGAGGGTAATGTTTAAATCTTGCATAATTTTTCAGCTGAGTTTAGAAGGGTTTCATCATCTTTTGCGAAACAGAAACGCACAATTTGTTGATCGGGAGGCGTAGCGTAAAAGGCCGAAACAGGAATGAGAGCGACGCCATGTTCTTTGACCAATCGTTGAACAAAATCGGTATCCAATTCTTTCGAAATGTTGCTGTATTTTGCCAGTTGAAAGAATGAACCTTCACAAGGTAAAAATTCAAAGCGACTGTTTTTCATAGCGTCTCGAAATAAGTCCCTTTTGGCTTGGTACATTCTGCTTATAGCGCCAAAATCAGCTATTCGAGCATAGTTGGCAAGGGCTTCTTGGGCGTTGTTGTTGACGCAGAAAACCAAAAACTGATGTACTTTTTTTATTTCCCTCATTAATTTTTCGGGCGCAATCAAATAACCAATTTTCCAACCTGTTACGTGAAATGTTTTCCCAAAGGAAGAAACGCACAAAACACGATCTCTTAAAATATCAAACTCCTTTATGGAAACGAAGTCTTTTTCAAAAGAAATGAATTCGTAAACTTCATCGGAAAGGATTAACAATTTAGGGTGTTTTTCACAGAGTGAAATTAATTCCGAAAAATCTTCTCGACTCCACAATTTCCCGGCAGGGTTGTGTGGATTGTTGATAATGAGCATCTTTGTTTTTGAATTAACGGCAGCTCTAATTTTCTCCCAATCCGGTCTGAAATCCAAGTTTAAATTTATCCGTATTGGCGTCCCTCCAGCCAAAATTACAGCTGGTTCATAG
>JAHEMP010000062.1 GCA_024643585.1 Crocinitomicaceae bacterium
ATTGGGGAAACGGTTTAGCAACTGAGGCCGTTAATTGTGTTCTTGATTATTGTTTCGACGAACTAAAACTTCATCGAGTGGAAGCCGGTTGTGCTATTGACAATATCGGCTCTGTGCGAGTCCTTGAAAAAGTTGGGATGAAACTTGAAGGAACAAATCGTCAAAGTCTTCCCTTGGATTCAGGTTGGTCAGACGGACATTTTTTTGGTATACTAAAAACAGATAGAAGTTAAAACCCAAATTATCCAAATTCTATTTATAGTAAGCTAATTTACATATGTTTACTTGAATTTAATTTTATCCAAAACTTAATTATAAGCTATGAAAAATGCAATTTATCCATGCCTCTGGTTTAATCAAAATGCCAAGGAAGCGGCCGTTTATTATTTAGACATATTTAAAGATGCCAAAATACTATCTGAAAATCCATTCGTTATTATTATGGAAATAACTGGCAATAGGTTAATGCTAATGAATGGCGGGACAGAATATAGTTTTAACCAAGCAACTTCTCTTGTAATACCCTGCGATACACAGGATGAGATCGATTATTACTGGGATAAATTAACGTTGGATGGTTCACCTGGGAAATGTGGATGGTTGAAAGATAAATTTGGCTACTCTTGGCAAGTGGCGCCAACCGTTTTGAGTAAATTGATGAGTGATCCTGCGAAAGCACCGAAAGTTATGTACGCTTTCATGCAAATGACTAAATTCGACATTAACAAGTTAATAGAGGCCGCCGAGAATTAACTTAAACCCAAAGCGCCAAAAATAATCCAACCGTAAATTGCAAAACGGATAAAACGGAATAACGCCCAAAGTAAATAACTTTTGAAATCATACTCTATTAAACCACAAGCGAAGGAAACTATTGCATGTGGAAGAGGCAACATGGCACCAATTACTACAAAGAAACCTCCCCATTTTCTTAGGTTAACAATATGTTTGGCTATTTTATTTTCTAGTCTATTGTGAACCGATGGAAGGTGACCGATTAATTTACCTAAACCAAATGCGGTAATTCCACCCAAATAGGATAAAAACGCTAAAATGAAAAGGAACAAAAGTGGTTCCCCCATTTTAGAACTCCAAGCAATGAATATTTCTGGAGGCAATAGACCTAAAATTGTCTCTGAAATATAAAATATAGACAATATAAAGGCTGGCGAATAACTAGTAACCAAACTATTCAATATAGCCTGTGTGTCTAAAAAATAATAATCTAAGACAAAGAACACGACCAGCACCACGGCAACCGTTATTCCGCCTTTTATTGCAGTGTTTTTAAGAAAATCGTAGAAGTTTGTTATTTTGTAATAACGGTTTAAAACAGCGAGTTTATCTTTATCTATAGTAGGCAAAATACAATTGATTATTGGAGCGCCAAAAATAGACCAAATCTTTCAACTTTGAGCCTTTTCTTGATTTGAGAAACTGTTAAATAAATGGAAAAGTTCAATTATTGAAGAGTTCCGTTCATCTACTTCTACCATTCTCACCTATACAAACCAATGTTTTTTCGCTATTTTTGATTTTAACATTTAAGACTTTATGATTAAATTAACTCTTTTCGCGCTTTTCTTATCATCAGGAATTCTTGCACAAAACGATTCAATATTTATCCGAAAAATTTACGATGAAGCTCTTTTGAAAGGTAAGTCACATGAAGATCTTCGTTCTCTTTGCAAAGATGTGGGTGCTAGAATATCTGGTTCCGCAGCAGCCGAAATGGCAGTTTATTGGAGCGAAGCCAAAATGAAATCCTACAAATTTGACAAAGTTTATCTCCAAGAAATTAAAGTGCCGCATTGGGAGCGAGGAACAAAAGAAAACGCTTGGATCAAAGGTTCAAATGGCTTGCTTATAAAAGTTAAAATTTTGGCTCTAGGCGGTTCAATTGGGACCAACGGAAAATTGGAGGGAGAAATTATAGAATTTGCATCCTTGGAAGATTTGAAAAACTCATCTGAAGCTTCCGTTACTGGTAAAATTGTTTTTGTGAATCAACCGATGGATGCTGCACAAATTGCTACTTTCAGAGCTTATGGAGGATGTTACCCTGTTCGAAACGGAAGCGCAGTCGAAGCTGCAAAAAAAGGTGCGATTGGGGTTGTCATTCGATCTTTGGCAATGCCCATCGATAATCATCCACATACCGGGGGAATGCATTACGAAGACGACGTTCCGAAAATACCTGCCGCAGCTCTTTCCACAAGCGATTGCGAAATGTTATCAGCGCAACTAAAAAAGGAAAAATTAAGATTTGTTCTGGACATGGATTGCCTCTCCTTGCCAGATGAAACTTCCTACAATATTATTGGCGAGATAACTGGATCAGAAAACCCGAACGAAATAATCACTTTTGGAGGACACATCGATTCTTGGGATACTGGAGAGGGAGCACACGATGATGGTGCCGGTGTTATCCACAGTTTGGAAGCACTTCGAATACTTAAAGAATTGAAATACAAGCCAAAACATACTTTACGTGTTGTTTTCTTTATGAACGAAGAAAATGGTAACATGGGCGGACAGACATACGCCACATGGTCAAAAGGAAAAGGTGAAATACAAGTAGCGGCTTTAGAAAGCGATAGTGGTGGGTTTTCTCCTCGAGGTTTCAATACAAATGGAAACGATCAACAATTAAAATTAGCCCAGAGCTTTGCGCCACTTTTTGAACCTTATTTTGTAAATCAATTTGAAAAAGGTTACGGCGGAGTTGATATAGGACCTCTTAAAGAAAGTTTTGAAAACATTCCCCTATTCGGTTTTGCTGTCGATTCCCAAAGATACTTTGATTTTCATCATTCTGAAGAGGACGTATTTGAGAACGTTAACAAACGCGAATTGGAATTAGGCTGTGCAGCCATTGCTAGTTTTGTTTATTTGCTCGACAAATACCTTTAACATAACATCAATTGCGATGACTGAGCGTAGTCGCAGGCAATCGTTTTTTTTTAATATCAATGAATTATAATTTATAGTTAAAATGAAAAATCATTTCTTCGGTCAACCGAATCCAGAACACGCACCAAAATGGGCAGCAGACAGATATTTTCAGTACATAACGAAGTACAGTGATTTAAAAATGGCCCTGGAGGACAATAGGCATCATTTTATTGATTTTTTGAAATCGATCCCAGAAGACAAATGGAACTATAGATATGGCGATAACAAATGGACCATTAAAGGTGTCGTTTCCCATGTTTTGGATACTGAACGTATTTTTCAATACCGAGCTTTGCGCCATTCTAGACACGATGCCACCGATTTACCGGGATTTGACGAAAATGCATACGAACCTCATTCAAATTTGGAAAATCGAAACGTTGACGACCTCATCCATGAATTTGATGTCGTTCGTTTGGCAACGAATGTATTGTTTGACAGCATGAGCAAAGAAAATCTTGATTTTGTAGGTAGAGCAAACGGTCAACCTTTTTCTGCAAGGAGCGCTGGCTGGATGATTATTGGACATGTCATGCATCATGAAAAAATAATTATAGAAAGATATTTATCTAATTAATTTCAATTCAATTGCTAAGCCATTGTTAAATAATTTTCAAGTCAGAATAATTACACTTATCTTTGCAGTCTTAAAACTAACGGAGTATTGGATTCAACAATCTAAAACCCAAAACAACTTGTATGGCAGACATATTTGAAAAAATCAGAAAAAACAGAGGTCCTATCGGACAGTATTCAAAAGGCGTTCACGGCTATTTTACCTTTCCAAAATTGGAAGGTGAATTGGGAAACAAAATGATTTTCCGCGGGAAAGAATGCTTAGTTTGGTCTTTGAACAATTACCTGGGATTAGCAAACCACCCAGAGGTTCGTAAAGCAGATGCTGATGCAGCTGAACAATACGGATTGGCTTACCCTATGGGTGCTCGTATGATGACCGGTCAAACTTCAGAACACGAAAAATTAGAGAACGAAATCGCAGATTTCATGGGCTTCGAGGATTCAATTTTATTGAATTTTGGATACCAAGGAATGGTTTCTGCAATCGACTGTCTAGTAGACAGAAATGATATTATTGTTTACGATAGCGAATCCCACGCTTGTATTTTGGATGGTATGCGTTTGCACAATGGTAAACGTTTCGTCTTTAAACACAACGATATGGAGAGCTTCGACAAACAGATGACGAATGCTACTCGATTGGCGGAAACGACAGGAGGAGGAATACTTGTGATTACTGAAGGTGTTTTTGGAATGGCAGGAGATCAAGGAAAATTGAAAGAAATCGTTGAATTCCGTAAATCCGGTAAATACGATTTCCGACTTTTTGTTGATGATGCACATGGATTCGGTACACTAGGTAAAACAGGACAAGGATGTGGTGAAGAACAAGGCGTTCAAAATGAAATTGATGTATTGTTTGGAACTTTTGCAAAATCAATGGCTTCTGTTGGAGGATTCCTTTGTGCTGAAGAAAGTATCGTAGAATATTTCCGTTACAACATGCGTTCGCAAATGTTTGCTAAAGCATTACCAATGACTATTACAATTGGTGCTCGTAAACGTTTAGAATTGTTGAGAACGCGTCCTGAAATAAAAGAAAAATTGTGGACAATCGCTTCTTCATTGAAAGACGGATTAGTTAATGCTGGTTTCGATATTGGTGATTCAAATTCACCGGTTACGCCTGTTTTCATGAAAGGTGATTTGGCGGAAGCGACAAACTTAACATTCGACTTAAGAGAGAATTACAACATTTTCTGTTCAATTGTTATTTATCCAGTCGTACCGAAAGACACGATCATGTTGCGTTTGATACCAACGGCAGCTCATACTTTAGAGGATGTTCAATATACAATTGAGACTTTCTCTAAAATCAAATCTAAATTGGATGCTGGCGGATACAAATCAGATGAAATGGCAGCAGTAGAAGTTGACGACAAAAGAAAATCATAAGGTTTAATTTAGAATAAAAAAAAGGGGTGAAAAAATTCATCCCTTTTTTTGTTCCTATTTTTTACAACCCATAACCGTTGGGTTTCTCGTTCTTAATTTTAATCATTTTGTCAACAATATACTGACCATCTTCTTTGTCATAACTATCACCCCGCCAAGGAAGTGAATTGTTGTAATTTTTATAGTGCAATTCAAGCTCCATACCTTGAATCGACATTAACGAATCGGCTAACTTTTGATCTGTAACCGAAAACAAAAAATTATTCGTTGTCATGTTTCCCGTTGAAGCGGAACGTTTATTGCCTACACCTGGCAAGAGCATTTCGCCTTCGTACGTTTTAAATATGGTTCCCTTTTTGGAGAATTTATACAAAATGCCAACACGCGTCCCTTCGCTATAAACAAACCAATATCTGAAATACAGCCAACCTCCCAAAACCAAAATTATACCAATGGAGATAAATACTACATATTTCTTTAATCCGCTTTTTTTCTTCTCTACTTCTTCCATTCTTTACTTTATTACTGTTTGAAGTTACTTCTTTTTCAATTGAAATTAACAACAACTTCTAATATTTTTTAGCGCTCTAAATTTCAATTAAAACTATTTTTACTCCCATGTTGGACATTTTAAATTATTTCCCAAACCTTTTGCAAGCTTTAGAAGAGGAAGAAAAGGAGGAAAACAACAGATACTCTTTTGAAAGCGGAAGAACCTTAAAGGAGTTGAAAAGGGACGGACTTGCCTTGCATCCAATAAAAATTAATAGACGAAGTTTTGGCTTTGCTGACTATCCAGAAGTTTCCTTTCATTATCCTTATCCAATAGAAAACAATCATTTTAGAAGTTCTTGTCCTATTGAAATTTTTTGTCCCGGAGAGGAGAGTATAAAGGGAATCCTTCTTTATTTAGAAGGTAAAAAAGGTGAAATACGTCTTTTTGCGCCCGATTTTCCAGATTGGTTGGAAGATGGGGACACAGGAATAAAATTATCGCCTGACTCGAGAACTATAAACATCATGCGCAAAGCGCTCGAAAAAGAAACGATAGAGAAAGGGAACTCCTTACAAACCATAAATACCGTTGAAAGTCTTTCCATTTCAAAGTGGAACAATCCTACATTAAACGAAGGTCAGCAGAACGCGATTTCAGCGTTACTTGAAAACAACGAATTGGGAATTGTTCATGGTCCACCAGGAACCGGAAAAACGACCACATTAGTTGAAGCCATTTCACAGTGGGTTCAAAAAGGGAAAAAAGTTTTAGTTTCTGCTCCTAGCAACACGGCTGTTGACCACATAGCAAGTTTATTGCCCAAAGAATATTCGGTTTTGCGAATTGGCAATTCCGTAAAAGTTCGAGAAGATGTCTTTCCCTTGACTCCAGAAGGGAAATGGCAAAATAGTTCCGATCTGAAAACGCTAAAAAAAATGAAAATTCAAGCGGAACAATTGAGGAAAATGGCACATTCTTACAAAAGAAGCTTCGGTAAGTCGGAGCGAGAGCAACGTTCTGCTCTTTTTAAGGAAGTGAACAACATTCGTAAGACAATAAAGAACATTCAAAAAGTAACCGAAGATGCCTGGTTTGAAAAGGCTCAAGTCGTTTTAGGCACGCCAGTCGCGATTGTGGACCAATCCTTTGATTACAATCATTTCGACATTTTAATTATCGATGAGGCTGCTCAATGCGTTGAACCCTTGGCTTGGGCTATTTTTCCTTTTGGTCAAAAAATAGTGCTAGCTGGAGATCCATTTCAATTGCCGCCAACAATTCTGTCACAAAAAGCATCCGATTTGGGATTAAATATTTCCATATTGGAAAGATGCCTTCAAGCAAATTTTCCTCTTCATTTTCTTCCTTTACAATATAGAATGCCTAAAAATATAGCTGATTTTTCCAGTCAATATTTTTACCAAGGTAAATTGGAATCTTTTAAAAAAGAAAATCCCTCTGCCCTACTTTTCTATGATACTGCGGGAGCTGGATACGATGAAGAACAAGGCGACCAAGGAATGAGTTTAAAAAATGAAGGCGAAGCAGAGGCGATATTAAAAATTATTGATCAAGAAAAAATTGAAATAGATAACCTCAGCGTCCTGTCTCCCTATTCAGGTCAAGTGAGCCATCTAAGAGATGTTTTGGACTCAAAAATCCGTATTTCGACTATCGATAGTTATCAAGGTCAAGAACAAGACGTTATTATACTTTCTCTCGTTCGAAGCAATGAAGATCAAATTATTGGATTTTTAAAAGATTACAGAAGAATGAATGTTGCAATGACAAGAGCAAAACAACGCTTAATTGTGGTCGGCGATAGTTCAACTTTTGGTTCAGATAATTTCTATGCTGCCTTCCTCGATTATTGCGAAAAACATGAGGCATATCGAAGCGTGTGGGAGTTAATTTAAATCTTTATTTAATTGCTGATTGGGAGACAACCAATTCCCATAAATGACGTTACCTACAAAAGTTGAACAAACAACTCGATTTATGAACAATTACAGTTGTTTGCTTGAAAATTGTATACTTTTGAAAACCAAAACAATATTACAAATTTGTCTCTTATGTTGAAAAGCATTTTATCTATACTTCTTGTACTTCCTTCTTTTCTTATTGTTGCTCAAAATCCAGGAAACGTCGGGACTCCTAATCTTACTGCTTGGTTCAAGCCAGATGCTTTGCCTTTGGGTAATGTAACAGCATGGACTACAACGCTTTCGTCCATCGGAGGTGTAACAGTTACAGATGCAACTGCACCCTATCCTCAGGCCACAAATACGCCTCTTGGAAACGTTTCGAACTATAACACAACTTTATATTTCAATGCCAATTCAAACGCAAATCTTCAAAGTCTTCAAAATACTGCATCGATAAATTTGCTAACGAACAATAGTCCAGGTGCTCAAGGCACATTTTTCTGCGCCTATTATTTTCCATCTGGAAATCCAACAGCAAACAACCACTTCATGTTGTATAATAACACGCCTCATGCCATCCAATTCAGAAATTTGGGCGTGACAGGCAGATTAGCTATTGGACTTGCAGCAACCAACAGCACGAACGCAACAAGAAACTGGACAGAAAGATACAGCCCAGCTATTATTTCTTATAAAGGAAATCGTTCGACAGCGACAAGTATGAGTGCCTATCAAAATGACTTATTGTTCAATACAACAACAGCATCTCAATCATCTGGAAGCACCGGTCTGTATTTTGGCACATTTCCGGGCAACGCGACTGCTCCATACAATGGATATCTTCATGAATTTATATTTTACAACCGCGACTTAACGGCACTTGAAATGATCAAAGTACATACTTACTTGGCGATAAAATATGGAGCAACTTTGGATAATTTTGGCGGAGGAGCACAAGGTGACTATGTCGCTACGAATGGGACAACCATTTGGGATGCCAGTTTTTACCCAACGTATCACAAAAACGTTATAGGAATAGGTCGTGATGATTCTCAAGCTCTCCTGCAAAAGCAATCCCATGCATTTGACGACAATTACAGACTTTATATCTCAAATTTAGCAGCGACCAATGTTTCGAACACAGGTGCATTTATTTCAGATATTTCATACGTTACATGCGGTCAATTGGATGCTGCGGGTTGTGGCACTGTTGCTTCGAATGCAGAAGCTCCTGCCGGGATACAATCCAGAATAGCGGATGAATGGAAAGTAACAAATACGAACTTCACTCAAAATTTCAATGTGGATTTAAAACTTGACACTTGTCAAAACCCGGGTGCGTTTGTTGGAAATATAAACTTTGCAAATCTGAAATTATTAGTCGATTCAGACGATGGTAATTTTGTCAATGCCACAGCATTTGATCAAACGAGCGGAATCACTTTTAGCTATGCAAATGGATTTATTACAGTTGCTGGAATTTCAAATGCAATTGTTCCATTAAACTCTACTCGCTATTTTACACTTGCTTACAACAGACCTATCGTATATTTCACAGGAAATGATAGCATTTGTGAAGGTGACTCGTCTGCCATAACAATAAACATTATTGATGCTACCGGACCTATCAACGTTGATTATTCTGATGGAAGTTTCACAACGACATTAACGAATGTTGTCAATGGCGATCAAATTTATTTAGGACCAAACGTTACAACAACATATACCGTTTTAGGTTCTGCAAATTTCATGGACTGTTGTGGCGCTTCCAATGATTCTGTATTTGTTTTAACAGTCAACCCAACCCCAATTGTGGTAGCTAACGCAAGTTCCTTAACGATCTGTGATGGCGACTCGAGTCAATTGACAGGTTCAGGAGCTGCAACGTATACCTGGGATAACGGAGTAACCAACGGAGATTTCGTCAATCCATCAACCACAACAATTTACACGGTTACGGGTACATCTGTATTCGGTTGTGTTGATTCTAGTACAGTAACTGTAACTGTAAACCCGACACCTGTTGTAACGGCGAATACAGACAACAATAACTTCTGTATAGGAGAAGCGGTAACATTATCTGGAAACGGAGCAACTACCTATATCTGGAACAATGGCGTGATAAACAACGTAGCCTTTACGCCCACTTCTACGGCTACTTATTTAGTCGCTGGTGCCAATGCCTTCAATTGCGTGGATACTGCATCCATAACCATAACCGTTAATCAATTACCAACAGTTCAAGCCAACGCGTCGAGCTTAGGCGTTTGTGTAGGTCAATCTGTAACCGTAACGGGTTCGGGTACTACGTTTTACGTTTGGGACAACGGAGTCGTGGACGGAATTCCTTTTGTACCTGCTGCGACAGCAACTTACAATGTAGTTGGAACGGATGTTAACGGCTGCGAAAATACGGATAACGTAACTATCGTAGTATTTCCAGTGGACAACTTCTACCTTGGTCCTGACACAACTATTTGTCCTCAAGACGGAATTGTATTAACGGCCAACAAAGCTTTTGCAAGTTATTTGTGGAATAACGGTTTCACTGGACCGCAAATTAATGTAAACGACAACGGCACGTTTATTTTAACCGTGACGGATGATAATGGATGTACATACACCGACAATCAAACCGTTACTTTAGGCGAAGATTGTTTCCATACCCTATTTATTCCCAACTCTTTTACGCCAAATGGAGATGAGTTTAACCGTTATTTCAGAACAACAGGCGACAACATTGGTCGTTTCGAAATTAGAATTTACGACAGATGGGGAGAATTAATGTTCGTTTCCTATGACATCAACCAGCATTGGGATGGATCGTTTGGTGGTAAAATTTGTCCTCAAGGAACGTATACCTATTACGTAATCTATACCACGAATTCTGGAACAGACGAGAAACTAAAACTACACGGTCACGTTAGTCTTTTTAGATAACTCAATCTAGAGATAGCATTATTTTTTTGCATCGGTGCTTTCTATAATCCCACGATTGCCATGAATTTTTGTCATGCGTTAATTTGTATGCAATTCTGATGAATCTCTTGTCCAACGTATTGAAACGATACCGCTGGTATTCTTCGATCTTGTTTAAATCGTTGTTGTTATTCAATT
>JAHEMP010000063.1 GCA_024643585.1 Crocinitomicaceae bacterium
TTATAAACACTCAAAACCCTTTCCCTTGCAAATTTATGCTCAACAATAGGCTCAGATATTTATTTGTTCCGTATTCTGGCACCCATTTTTTGACGTATTCGAGTTTTTTGTCAAATTTATCCAATTGAGCAGTTGGATTGAAAACTCGGAAATAGGGCGCAGCGTCGCAACCAGAACCCGAAGCCCATTGCCAACCTCCAATGTTGCTTGCCAAATCAAAATCGAGCAATTTTTCGGCAAAGTAAGTTTCGCCCCATTTCCAATCGATGAGTAAATGTTTGGTCAAGAAACTGGCGACAACCATGCGCACACGATTGTGCATGTATCCGGTTGCATTGAGTTCGCGCATGCCAGCATCAACCATTGGATAACCGGTTTTTCCGTCGCACCATGCCTGAAATTCAACTTCATTGTTGCGCCAAATAATTGCATCGTATTGTTTTTTAAAAGATCCGTTGACCGAATGAGGAAAGTGATATAAAATCGCTTGATAAAAGTCACGCCAAATCAACTCATTTAAGAAAGTTTCATTGGTTTCTGAAGCTTGTCGAGCCAATTCGCGAATACTTATGGTTCCAAAGCGCAAATGCACGCCTAGATGGCTAGTCCCTTTCTGCACAGCTGGAAAATTTCGATTTTCACTGTAATTCTTCATGTAGCTTGAAGAATATACTATTTCTGGAATAGGGTGAAGGACTTCGGATGTAAAACCCATTTCAGCAAGTGAAATCAATTCACTTTTAGATTTCTGAACAAGATTTGTTGCGTATTTTTCAGTAGGATAGGAGGAAAGATAAAAATCATTCATCTTTTCTTTCCATTTTCTACTGTAAGGTGTGTAAATGGTGTAGGGAAGTCCATCTGCTTTTACGATTTCGGATTTTTCAAAAATGACATGGTCTTTTGTGCCTATAAAATCTATATTTTCTTTTTGTAAACGATCGTAAACCGTTTTGTCTCTTTCCTTAGCATAAGGCTCGTAATCACGGTTGGCATAAACAGAATTGATCCGTAGTTTCTTAGCTAATTTCGGAATTTCATCAATTGGATTTCCATAAAGTACAATTAAATCCGATCCTAGTTTTTCGAATTCTTTTTTGAGTTCCTTTAAAGTATCGTGTATGAAAATGACCCTTTGATCGTTATTTGGGAGTAGGTCCAGAATTGTTTTGTCGAAGATAAAAACAGATTGCACGGAATCGTTTTCTTTCAAAGCTTTGTATAAACCTGCGTTGTCATGAAAACGTAAATCTCGACGATGCCAAAAAAGGGCTTTTTTCATTGATTAGTTACCTGAATATTCAACGATATTGTTTTCTGTTTCCCAAAGTCGAATGGTTAATTTCAAATGAGCGGGTATTTTTTTTGACATCAATTCCCAAGCTACTTTGGCAATATTTTCTGCCGTTGGATTGATTCCTTCAAATTCAGGGATATCTAAATTTAAATTTCTATGATCGAATTTATCTGTTACTTCGGTTCTAATAATTTGTTTCAATATTTTCAAATCAATTACATAACCAGTATCAGGATTTACAGGTCCTTCAACCCAAGTTTCCATCACATAATTGTGGCCATGGTAATTGGGGTTGCTACATTTTCCAAAAACCTCAAGATTTTTGGCATCGCTCCATCCTTCTTTGTAAAGTCGGTGAGCAGAATTAAAGGTTTCTCGGCGGCCTACTTTCATACCGTTTTTAATTTATTTTTTTCTAAAATACGAGAAATCTTTTCCCAGTGTTCAAGAACAATTATTTTAAACCAAACCGTATACTTTTCTGGATGTTTGTTTAAATCATTGAATAAATCAGGTAAGGCAACAAATTTAGATTCAGATAATTCATTTGGATTTATTATGCCTGGATTGTTTGAAAAACCGACAAAAACGTGATCCAATTCATTCTCAACCAATCCGTTCTCAAATTCTGCTCTATATTCAAAAGAGAAGGCAAACTCGACAGGCACAGAAATACCTATTTCTTCCTTCAGTCTCCTTACTGCCGCATCTAAGCTGTTTTCATTTGGTAATGGGTGACTACAGCATGTATTTGACCATAATTCAGCAGAATGATATTTTTCCTTTGCTCTTTTTTGAATAAGCATTTCGCCTTTATCATTAAATATAAAAACAGAAAATGCGCGATGAAGCATACCCAATTGGTGAGCGGAGATTTTTTCCATTTTTCCTTGAACTTCGTCCTCGGAATTTACAAGAATTACTTCAATTGTATTGCTGTCCATCATGGCTAAAGGATATTCAAGTTATGACGAATGTAAGAAGCAACAAACAAGGTGTACTTCTTGTTGTTTGGTATTCTAACTCTTTGATGTAGAATAATTTCAGGGTTCAATCGTTTGATTTTTTGAAACAATTTGAAATAATATTTGTAGGCCATGTAAACACCAAACCTCGCATCTTTTGGCAACTGTTTAATACCTTCGTATCCATCCTTGAAATCTTGTTCAATTTCAATTTCTATTTGCTTTTTAACTCTTGAGTCGAAAGCACTTATGTCAATTCCAGGAAAGTATACTCTTCCTAGAACTTTGTAGTCGACTTGTAAATCCCGTAAGAAATTTATTTTCTTGAAAGCTGCTCCCAGTTTCATGGCAGCAGGTTTTAGACGCAAATATTCTTGTTCGTCACCTCTGACAAAAATTTTCAGGCACATTAAGCCAACTACCTCTGCAGATCCTAAAATATATTTCTCGTACTCCATTTGATCGTAGGTGCGATCGTCCAAATCCATTTCCATTGAGTGCAAAAAAGTTTCGATTAAATCCAAAGGAATTTGGTATTTGTTCACAGCCCATTGAAAGCTATTTAAAATAGGATTTAGTGATATTTTTTCTTCAATAGCTCTATAGGTTTGTTGCTTGAAGTCCTCGAGTAAATCTTTTTTGTTATAACCTTCAAATGAGTCAACTATTTCGTCAGCAAAACGAACAAATCCATAAATTCCGTATATCGGTTTATGCAAATCAGCACTCAATGAATTGATACCTAGAGAAAAAGATGTACTATATCTCTTGGTCGTCATTTCACTTATATCGTGAGAAAGGGTATCAAAAATGGCTTTCATTTTATAAAAATCTCTATTTTTTTAAATCTTTAATAATTTGTTTTGCTACAACTTCTCCTGAAACGATGGACGGAGGTACACCGGGACCAGGAACCGTTAGTTGACCTGTATAGTACATATTTGACAACTTTTTATTCTTCAATTTTGGTTTCAAAAAGGCAGTTTGAAGCAGCGTGTTCGCCAATCCATAGGCATTTCCTTTGAACGCGTGATAATCGTTTTTAAAATCATCAATACAATAACTTCGTTTGTAAACAATATTATTTTTTATGTTTTCTCCAGTTCTTTTTTCTAAACGTTCTAATAGCAATTCAAAATAAGCTTCACGTTTTTGTTCACTATCCTGCAAATTTGGAGCGATTGGTACCAAAAAAAACAAGTTTTCATGCCCAATTGGGGCAACACTAGGGTCAGTAATGGAAGGAACGCAAGTATAAAACAATGGTGAACTTGGCCAACTTGGATTTTCATATATTTCCTTCGCGTGTTTTTCGAAATCCGTATCAAAAAATAAATTATGATGTTTCAGATTCTTTAATTTTCGGTTTATTCCAACATAAAAAATCAAGCACGATGGCGCCATTGTTCTTTTATCCCAATATTCTTCAGAATAATTGGCATTACCGCCCAAAAGTGATCGATCGGTATGATGATAATCAGCTCCTGAAACAAAAATGTCTGCATTGGTAATGCCATTGTTCGTGAGAGCCCCATCTATTTTATTCTTAGTAGAAATAAAGCTTTGAACTTCCTGATTGGTTTCAATTTTGACTCCCTGTTCAACTGCAATCGATTCAAATGCCTCTATGATTTTGTACATCCCACCCATTGGATACCACGTCCCCAGACTCAAATCTGCATAATTCATTAAGGAATAAAGTGCAGGTGTATCTTTTGGCATAGCGCCTAGAAACAGAACGGGAAACTCCAGTAAGGATAATATTTTAGGGTGTTTAAAGTATTTTTGGGTATACTTTGTAAAGGATTTCAAAAGATGCATGCTAACTAATCCTTTCAATATCCGAACATCTGCAAACTCGGTTATTTTAAGACTAGGTTTTTGCACTAAGTCTTTCATACCGACTTCATATTTGTATTTCGCTTCTGTTAAAAATTTTGAGAGGTATTTTGAGCTACCAGGCTCAAAGTCCTCAAACATTTGCATCAGTTCACTCATTTTGGCTGGAATATCCGAGAATTCTCCATCCTGCCAATAAACTCTATAAGACGGATCTAGTCTTTTTAAGTCGTAAAAGTCGGACGTTGTTTTGCCAAACTGTTGGTAGAAGCGTTCAAAAACATCGGGCATCCAATACCAGCTTGGACCCATATCAAAAACAAAACCGTCTTTTTCAAACTTTCGGGCTCTCCCTCCAATGGTGTCGTTTTTTTCCAAAAGGGTAACATCGAAGCCTTCTTTTGCTAAGAAACTACCGGCAGATAGAGATGAGATTCCGGAGCCGACTATGACGATTTTTTTTTTTGGCATTTTAGTTATTTTGGTATTCAGGTAGTAGGTTCATCAATTTTTGACGAGCAATGAAGATACGACTTTTTACAGTTCCAATTGGAATTTTTAAATCATCAGCAATTTCTTTGTACTTGAATCCATCGCAATGCATTTTGAAAGGCGTTTTGAATTCTTCGTCTAAACTGTTGATTTGGTGATTGATTTCTTTTTCCAACAATATATTATTTGGATTATTGTCCGCGTGACCCGGTTGGTGCAAAAGATAACTTTCCTCGGAATTGTCGAAAATCGTTTTTGATTTTACTTTTCTTCGGTATTGATTGATGAAAATATTTCTCATGATCGTAAATACCCAAGCCTTAAAATTTGTTTTTGGTGTGTAATACGTTCTATAGATGAAGGCTTTCATCATGGTTTCTTGTGTCAAGTCTTTTGCATCATCCTCATTTCTAGTAAATTGATAAGCAAATGATTTTAAATAAGACTCTAAGTCAATCAAGGCTGTGTTGAATTCTAAAGTTGACATATCTAAACAATTTTAATGTTGACAGGGTAAAGGTAATTCATTTTTGTTTAACTTTTTCATTAAAAAGTTAAACAAACTTAAAAAAAACACGAGTTTATCTTTGAAAATCATGCTAAAAATTTGATTTTCAAGCCTTTACTTTAAGAATATTTTGTATTTGTTTTGCGCGATTTTTTGCCAATTCAATTTCTGCAGCGGTAATCGTCACATGCCCCATTTTACGGAAAGGCTTTGTTTTTTCTTTTCCATATAAATGAACATGCACCCCTGGTATAGCAATTGCGTCATATAATCCTTCATAAATTGCGCTGCCTTCGAATTTTTTTTCTCCGAGCAAATTAATCATTACGGCTGGTTGAGTAATCTTCGTAGAACCTAAAGGCCAATTCAGTATGGAGCGAAGGTGCTGTTCGAATTGAGAAGTTTCGTTGCCTTCTATGGTTTGATGACCACTGTTGTGAGGTCGTGGTGCAATTTCATTAACGAGAATGTCACCGTCGTTGGTTAAAAACATCTCGACGGCCAGGATCCCCACTATTCCGATTTTTTCAGCCACCAAAAGAGCTAAATCCTGAGCTTTTTTCTCAGTTTGAGTAGATATATTGGCAGGCGAGAAAAGAAATTCTACCAAATTTGCTTCTGGATTAAACTCACATTCCACGGATGGGTACACTGCCGTTTCACCTTTAAGATTTCGAACGACAATAACAGAAAGCTCTTTTTCGAAAGGAATTTTGTTTTCAAGCACGGATGGAGCATCAAACATTTTGTCCAAATCGGATTCAGAGCCAATTACTTGCACACCTTTCCCGTCATAACCTCCAGTCCTAAGTTTTTGAACAAATGGTGCTACAGCACTTTTTCTTGCTTCAGCCGAATCGTTGACAAGTTTAAAGGGTGCAGTTGGAATATTATTGTCGACATAAAACTGCTTTTGAATGCCTTTGTCTTTTATTATTTTTAATACACTAGGTTGAGGAAATACAGGGATTCCTTCTTGTTCTAGTTTTTCGAGGGCCTCAATATTTACATTCTCAATTTCGATGGTCACCAATGATTTGTCTTTTCCAAAATTATAGACCGAATCAAAGTCATTTAAGTCTCCCTGCTCAAATCCAGCGGCTAGAGTGGAGCAAGGAGCATTTTTATCGCTATCTAAGCAATGAACATGAACATCATAATTCATGGCTTCTTGAATAAACATTCTGCCCAATTGTCCGCCACCAAGCATGCCCAAACGAAAATTTTTCCCGTAACTTTTCCCTATCATGTTGCAAAGATATAAATCTTCTTGTCAGAATGGATAAGAAGTAATACCGCTTTTAGGGCGATAAATTGCGAAGTTTTCCTTAATTTTGCACCTTTATTTATCTCGTAGGTGTTGAAAATTTTAGACAAAAGCTTTGTTCCATTTATTACCGCATCGGAAATAAAAAGCGAAGTTTCTTCATTGGCAAAATCCTTGAATGAGGAATACGCGGAGAAGGATGTGCTATTTATAGCCATTCTCAATGGAGCCTTTATGTTTGCTTCAGATTTGTTTAAAGAGATTAGTTTGCAAAGTGCGATTAGCTTTATAAAAGTTAGTTCGTACCAAGGAATGAGTTCTACTGGGCGAGTGGACGAAATCATTGGGTTGACAGCGAGTATAAAAGATAAACACGTCATAATCATTGAAGATATTGTCGATACAGGAATAACCATAGAGAAAGTAAAAAAACTGCTGTATTCTGAAAAACCGGCGTCGATTGAGGTTTGCACATTATTATTTAAGCCGGATGCATTTCAGGAGAAAGAAATTCCTAAATTTATCGGATTCTCTATCCCCAACAAATTTGTTGTGGGATATGGTTTAGATTATGATGAGTTAGGTAGAAATTTAGGTGAAATATATCAATTAAAAGAGGGATCTGATCCAGAAAGAAATATGTTGAATATCGTTTTATTCGGTCCTCCGGGAGCAGGAAAAGGTACACAAGCTGAGCGTTTGATTGAAAAATATGGATTGTCGCATTTGTCCACAGGCGATGTTTTTCGATACAACATCAAAAACAACACGGAATTAGGACAACTGGCTCAAAGTTATATGAGCAAAGGGCATCTTGTTCCAGATGAGGTTACAATTAAAATGCTGCGTGCTGAGGTTATGAAGCATCCAGAAAGTAAAGGATTTATTTTTGATGGATTTCCGAGAACCAATGCTCAAGCAGCTGCTTTAGACGAACTTTTAACTTCAATGAATTCTTCCATCAATGTTATGTTGGCATTAGAAGTTGAAGATGAGGAATTAAAAACTCGATTGATTAAACGTGCGGAGGTTAGTGGAAGAGTTGACGACGCCGACCCAGCTATTATTTCAAATCGACTGAAAGTTTACAAAAACGAAACAGAACCAGTGAAGTCCTATTACCAAAGTCAAAACAAATTTATTGGCATCAATGGTTTGGGTACAATAGATGATATTACAGAACTTTTGTTCAAGGCGATAGAATCTCTATAATTTTTTAAAATAAAACCCAATAATGGCAACTGATAATTTTGTCGATTACGTTAAAATTCATTGCAAATCTGGGAACGGAGGTGCAGGTTCTGCACACTTTAGAAGAGAGAAATATATTCCTCAAGGAGGTCCAGATGGAGGCGATGGCGGCCGTGGAGGTCACATTATACTCAGAGGTAACTCCCAGTTGTGGACACTACTTCATCTTAAATTCAATAAACACTTTAAAGCGGAACACGGTAAAAGTGGGGCGGGTGGATTGAAAACTGGTGGACAGGGTTCTGACACCTACATTGACGTGCCTGTTGGAACACTAGCCAAGGACGTTGAAACGGGAGAAGTTCTTTTTGAAATTACAGAAAACGGGGAAGAGAAAATTTTGGTGCCCGGTGGTCGAGGCGGTTTAGGGAATACTAATTTTAAGTCCGCTACAAATCAAACACCCCGATATGCTCAGCCCGGGGAGCCACTGCAAGAAGATTGGTACATCCTTGAGTTGAAAATTCTTGCCGATGTTGGATTAGTTGGTTTTCCGAATGCTGGAAAAAGCACTTTGTTGTCTGTAATTACATCTGCGAAGCCGGAAATTGCAGATTATCCATTTACTACTTTGCGACCGAACTTAGGGATAGTGGGATACCGTGATGGACGAAGTTTCATTATGGCCGATATTCCGGGAATTATTGAAGGTGCGAGCAAAGGAAAAGGATTAGGACTTCGGTTTTTACGACACATTGAACGAAATTCCATGTTGTTGTTCATGATTCCTGCCGATAGTGACGATATACATAAAGAATACAAGGTATTACTCAACGAATTGAAGGAGTACAATCCCGAAATGTTGCTGAAAACTCGAATGCTTGTCATCACGAAATCGGACATGTTGGACGAGGAATTAAAATCCGAAATTGAGAAAGATCTTCCAAAGAAAATTCCTCACTTGTTCATTTCATCTGTTGCCGAGGAAGGTTTGGTAGAGATGAAAGATCAAATCTGGAAGGAATTGCAGAAATAAAAATGGAAACGTTAGAATATTGGGATAGAGCCATCGTATTAGCCGTTAACAGTTGGCATTCGCCCTGGTTGGACGAGTTAATGTGGTTTATTTCTGGCAAACTTACATGGTTCCCAATTTGGTTTTGGTTTTTGTATTTGGCTTTTAAAAATTTAGAAAGAAAACACTTTTACATTTTTTTAATTTGTGCTTTGGCTTCTATTGGCATAGCTGATTTTACAGCTGCACAAATAATTAAAGAGGGCATTCAGCGTTATCGACCTTCTCATAATTTATTGCTAAATGACAAGTTGCATTTTTATCAAATGTCGGCAAAGGATTTCTACTACGGAGGACAATATGGATTTGTATCCAATCATGCCTCCAATTTTTTTGCAATTCTATCCTGGGTATATATTGCTCTATGGAATTCCAAAAGATGGTTCGTTTATTTGATTGGATTTTCGGCTGTAATCGTTGGATTTAGTAGAATTTATTTAGGAGTCCATTACCTTTCGGATGTTATTGGTGGCGCATTATGGGGGATGATGATCTCCTATTTGGTCTATCGATTTGTATATTTGAAATGGATAACAAAGTACAAATGAATTATTTGTTGATTTTTCTTGGAGGAGGTTTAGGAAGCGTCAGTCGTTATGGAATTTCACGGATTTTTTCAGGTCTTTCACTAAACTTTCCTTATGCTACGCTAACTTCCAATTTACTGGCCAGTATACTGTTGGCCTTTGCAGTTTATCAAATGCCAAAAACGGATGCAGGTTGGATGCCCTATTTTTTGGTCATTGGATTTTGTGGTGGGTTTAGTACGTTTTCAACCTTTAGCCATGAATTGGTTTTACTTTTACAAAACGGAAATTGGATTCAAGCAGCTTTGTATATAGCGGTTTCAGTGGGTTGTGGAGTCGGTTGCATTTGGATGTTGGCTACAAAATAAAACCTCTGAATTTTTACTTAACCTGTAAAAAAGATCCTCCAACCATTTTAAATTTCATATCCCCCAAATTAAAAGTTCTCCCGTCTCCAAGATTTGAAACCATGGCAAGGTCTTCCTCCATCGTATGAACGGTTCCCCCGGTTGCATAGGCGATATCAAGATAGATCGTGTTTAACCTATCGGTTACACCACAGATAATAATATGAATTTTTACGCCCTTGCTTTTTAAAAAACTCAGCAACTGCATGTCGCATGGGTTTTCCCAATTATCGGCAATCATGACAACGTTATTTAAGTTTTTTGGATATTTATTAATTGCATAGCACACAGCTTCTAGGTTGTTTTCGATGTGATTCCCTTTCATCATAGCATCTACAGCAACATCAACAACTTTCTGACCGTTTTTACTTTCGATATCCCAAATTCCTGATGTATCGAGTTTTACAGTTTGGTTAGTGCTATTTTCTTCATCATCATTAAAGAAAACAACTTGATCGAAGGTATTTAATTTTGCATTTGCCTTTAACCAGAGTAAAATTTGTAGTGTATAAGGAGCCATACTTCCGGTAACGTCACAAACGACCAAGGTGTTTTTCCAAGCTCTATTTCTATCGAGAACTTTGTACACTGATGAATCTGTCATCTGGTTTTTTTCAATCATATCCAAAATCAATCTCTTCTCCTCTAATTTGGTTGGCATTTCGCGATAGTATACGACGAAGCCATGAAAATAATTTCTAACGGAACCTGCATTCATTGGGCCAGTTTGTTTGACGATATTCCACTCAATAACGGAACTCGACATGGTTTCAGGGAAATGAATATTAAATTCTAAAAGTCTTTTGCGATTCAATTCAATATGGTTTTCATCCCTCGGG
>JAHEMP010000064.1 GCA_024643585.1 Crocinitomicaceae bacterium
TACCCCATGTTATTGTAAATGGGGTAATCGTCATGCGCGATTCAGAACCTTTAAGAGGCGTAAATCCGGGTCAATCCATTCGTTTCCCGGTAGAAGAAAAAAGTAGATTTGAAGGGCTCAATGAAGACACCTGGAAATCGGAATTTTACGTGATGCCTGAACATTTTGGTTGTACAAATGAACTTGATGCTTCTGTGGAAGCACATCAGCATTGATGGTAAAGGCTTTTTGGGAATATGGACAACCTAAAGATAATCAATAAACCAGGCTAGATTTACAAAAACACAGTTAAGTAATATAAAAACACAAATAATGAAAACTTTATTAATATTTAAACTAGAGAAAAGTGCCCTATTACTTATGGCCTTGATAGCTCTTAATTCATGTAATAGCAGCACTAACCATCCAGTAGAACCAGAAGCTAACAATGAGCTAACAGAAGAAATTGTAATCGAGGATGTATGGCTTATTGAAGAGCACGAAATCAATGACATAGCGCTCACTAGTAAATCCCCAAATGCAAAAGATACTCCGCTTGAAAAGAAATCTTCAAATTCTATTAAAAATGGCGTGGTGAAATCTAGAACCCAAGAAGCTGTTGAAGCAGAAGAATTGAATGAAGAAGCCTATGAAATTGCTACCCTAGCCATTTTTTCTGATATGGTTGCAGAGGAGGAGTATATAGCGGAAAACACCTATCAGGTTGATGAGGCCATTATTCCACTGGATGAAACACAAACCATAGTCTCATTTAATAAAAAAGGAAAAGCAGAAGATGCCTTTCAGGTTGTTACCAATTCACAAACTGATGAAATTGAACAGATAATTTTTACAGATAAAAAGCATACGGACGAGTATAATGTATCTGTTGGAATTTCGGGTAAAGAGGTAAAAAAACTTAGGAGAGAACTTAAACATATGGTCCATAAAGGTCAGGTTTTTCTCTATGACGATACCTCCAATATAATGTACCTGATGGATGCTGAAAATATGGTAGGAAAAGAAATTTCTGCTGAAGAGATTGACGCTATGGAAGTATCGGCCATTATATGGAAAGATAAAAAGCACCATAAAAAAATGAAATGATTAAAGAATAATTTTAGTAAGTAGCTAAGTTGGTCGCCAGTTTCAGCCGGTTATTGGATCTCAAATAATCTTTTTATTGGCACTTTTACTGTTACATACTGGTGTGGATGTAGATTTCTCTAGGAAAGAATCGCAAATGTTAATTTACTTTTTCATAAAACAAAGCTGCTCTCAGACCTCGTTTATCATGATTCAAAATTTTAAATATTAGACAAATGAGTATAAGCAAAACACTAATCATTAGTTTTTTTTTAGTTGTGCTTACCACACTAATACACAACATTGCGACTCGATACATCCTCTTTTATATTAAAAAAAAGTTGAATAGCCGCAAGAAATATTGGTGGCCACCCAGCTATTGGGTATCTGTTATAGTGATTGTACTAATCCTTATAAGCCTTTTGGAAGCCTCACTGTGGGCATTAGCATATATAAACACAGGTACCTTTAGTACTTTTGAAGAATCCATTTATTTTTCATTGGTCAGCTTTACAACCTTAGGGTTTGGGGAAAATACTTTAAATGAAGATTTTCGGCTAATGGCGGCAATTGAGGCTGCAAATGGGATTATACTATTTGGTTGGTCTACAGCAATTGTAATTGCTGTGGTACAACGAATATTTTTTAAAACCAATAACGTAAAAAATGAATGAATTTCGAGAATTGAATGAGAGAAGATAAATGACTTTTATTGTGGATATCTCCCCTATTTTTTCGGATTATGTAAAAATGCAATTATAAATTTCACTTAAACTTTCTCGTGGATATTGGATTAAGAATTACGACCGAATAATCTCGATATGATTGAATACCCAAAATAATTAAATACGCAACCAAATGAAAAAACACCTTTTATTATTTACAATGCTGCTTATTGGAAATTATGGCACTGGACAAGAAAGCGAAGAAAATGGTGATCCAAATGATGCAAACGCGGTTGCAAAAGAATTAGCCAACCCAAATGCTGTTTTAGGCTTTTTTGCCCTTCCAATAGATTATATCAGTTATACTGGCTCTTTGCCATATGCATCATCTCAAAATGCATTTAAGATTAATTTTCAACCCAGCTTGCCTTACCCACTTGGACCAAGAACAAATTTATTTTTAAGACCGTTAGTTCCAATATTCATTAAACAGCCGGTTTTTGACGGTAGTAGTTTCAGAGACGTAGGTGTGGAATTGGGTGATATAGGTTATGATTTGGCAGTAGGCCATACTTGGCCAAGCAAATGGCTAACTTTGCTTGGCATTGTCGGTTCAGCACCATCTGCCACTCTAGCTAGTTTAGGTGCTAGACAGTGGACTATAGGGCCAGAGTTGGTTGTCGGGAAAACAACCAAATGGGGCTTTGTTGGTGTGTTAGTTAGTAATTCATGGGGACTACGGGACAGCAAAGAAGTAAATATTACGGGTGGTCAGTATTTTTATACAATTAATTTAAAAAATGCATGGCAAATTCAGGCGCAACCCACTTATAGCTATAACCACAATGGAACCTCTGGAAATCAATTTACCTTTCCCATTGGTACTGGGTTAGCAAAAACAATAATAGCTGGTAAAATGCCTTTAAAATTTGGTCTCCAATATTGGTATTATATTGAGTCACATGATAGTTTTGGACCTAAACATCAGATTAGGTTTTCTATCATTCCAGTTATACCTTTACCCTGGTAGTTAAATTTGTAAGAATATGAAAATTAATAAAACACTTTGCACCATTGTTTTCGCAATAGTTTGCAGTTTAAATGGTGCGGCTCAAAATGAGAACGAACTTATAGAAGATGGAACTATTCAAATTGACACGAGCAAAAAATTTGCTTGGGATATGTCCTTTACGCTTAAAACGATGAATGTTTTTAGGGGTTTAATTCCTTCTAAAGCTCCTGTTTTTTCTACCCAAGCCGGAGTGAAATACGGCGATTTTATTATTGGAGCTTATGGCGGCTCTTCGTTTAATGGAGGGTATACAGAAACCGATCTGATATTATTGTATTATCGACCAAAATTTAATGTGAGATTCGATTGGTATTACAATTTTACAGAAGGAATAACTAATATACCATCAGCCTCGGGATTCTTTGATTTCAATCCAGAAGTGACCAGAGGCCTATTAGATTTTATGTTTAACGTGAAACTTACCAAACATTTAGATTTTAATTCCTCAACTTTACTATTTGGGAGAGATCGACCATCATTACCCGAAGACGACGCTAACAATATTCAATTAAGAAGAGGTGAGCAACGCTATTCACAATATGCAAATTTACAATACACGTGGAAATTTAATAAATCCAAAATTCAGACCCATGTTGGATATTCGTTCAGTTGGCAAGACTTTAACGGTCCATCTTTTTATGGCAATAAACCTGGCTTTACTGATTTAGGAGTATCTTTTTATAAAGTTATCCTGGATACAAAGACTATTTCTATCCCGTTTAAAGCGTCTTTTATAGTAAATACGGTTAGCAATAACGTATATCTTGTAGGGTCGATACTTTTGTTGGAATTATCAAAAATATGAACGAAAATTAATGCTATGTCTAACTATTCGATAAATTCAAAAATTGATTTTGGTTTATTGTTCTTTTTCCTCGTTGGATTGAATCCAGTTTGGCTTAAAGCTCAACAATTTAATTCCGACAATTACCTAGTGATGCCGCACGGTACAGGAACTTTTGTGTTGACTTCTGGTGAACGAAATTCGACTATTATTAGTTCGTTTGCTTTAATTCCAAAATTTGAGTTTTTTATTCAAGCGAATCTGTTTTGGGAAGATAAAAAACTTCAAACTCCGCAACATTTTACAACGACCCTATATGCAAAGTATCAGGTCTGGATCAATAAAGAAAAAAATGGGGGCTTAGGTGCTTTTTTAGGGGTAGGAAATTCCCCTGGTTACTACAATTTGCAAGATTACTTGAATCCTCATAAAAATTACTGGACGGCTGTTGCCTATACCCTGCCATTGTTTAACAATAATCTTTATTGGGATATAATGCCTGGGGCAGTTGTTGATTTTGACACTGAAGAAAGTAATAATACGGCTTGGGGTTTTACGTATTCTACCCGTTTGAATATTTACGGCATCATTCCTAAGTCGGCAATTGTTGCAGAACTATATGGCACTGAGGGAAGAACATACTCAAGACCTGAATATAAAATTGGTTTGAGATGGGAACCTAATGATTTCATTATTCCTGCGCTTACCTACGGTAATAACTTATCAGGTACTGGTGCCGCAGGATTCGAATTCGGCTTGGTTATTTTTACTCCACAATATTTGAAGAAAGAGTTTATTAAAAACAATCATATTCAGTATTAATCATTCAATGTATATATTTTAGATCGTTTTAAAATCGTTTTAAAGTAGCAGTATAGCTTTATAAAAAGACAAGAGAACAAATATTCTTTTGAAAAAGTAAACCGAATTGTTCACTATGAAAAACAGCATACTTTATTTTTTTATTGAATTCTTTCACCGTTTAATACATGAAAACATGATTGTGCAGCTTGGAAAAGAAAAACTCTTAGATTTAAGAAAGTAACAGATTTGAAAATGTGTAAATATATCTTTGTTTTGTTTTGTTTCTTCGTTAGTCATACCTTGAATTGTCAAACAAGCAAATCGGATATCCTTGCAGGGAATACAAAGGAAAAGGAAAAAAGAGTCGATTTTAGTTTGATGCCTTATTTAAGTTATAATCGAAATCTTAAATTGATGTTTGGGTTAGTTCCAATGATGATGTACAAAATCAATCCCAAGGACAGTATTTCGCCAAAATCGCTCACAGGAATTGCTGCCATTACCTCTACGAACGGTTCTTATGCATTGGCTTTTTTTAATAAATTTTATTTTAAAGAAGACAAATGGCGTGCAAGTTTATATGCTTTTACGGGTGATCTTTCCTCACAATTTTATGTCGACAATCTATTTAATCCTCGTTTTTACGATTATACCACTGATGTGCAAAGCGTAGGTTTAAAATTGCAAAGAAAAGTGTTCAATGGGTTATATGTTGGTCTCGGCTATCACTATTCTAAATACAAAACAGTATACGAAGATACCATTCAACCCGAAGCGACAACAGAAACCAATGGCATCGAGACGAGTATTCAATACGATAGGAGAAATTCTGTTTATTATCCGACTACTGGAAAATTATCGATTCTTAAATGGGTGGCTTTCCCCACTTGGTTCGGCAATAGTGTAAACGCTAATAAAATTGAAACTGAGTACAACCAATATATACCTCTTCGAAACAACAAAGATGTTTTGGCCACGCGCTTTTCAGGAACCTTTGGTTTAGGAGATATTGCTTTTGAACAACAAATATCCGTAGGAGGTAAAGATATTCGAGGTTATTCACAAGGAAAATACCGAGGGGATGGACTTCTTACCATACAAGCTGAATACCGCTATAACTTTTTCAAGCGAATGGGTGTGGTTGGATTTCTGGGCGCAGCGACAGTTTACGGATCTGAGACTAAAAACTTCAATGGTTTAATTCTTCCAGGAGCTGGAATCGGATTTCGCTATCAGGCTTTTGAAAAAATTAAATTTAACATTGGGATTGACGCTGCATTCGGCCGCGACGATTGGAGTGTCAATTTTAGAATAGGTGAGTGTTTTTAACCCCTTTTTTCCGTCTACAAAAGTGAACCAAACCCTAAAAATATTGTTCACTTTAATGTGCGCCGAAATTAAAAAGAAACGCTGCATTTAAAATCAACCAAGTAAGTGCTATATTTGAAAAATAACAAAGTATAAAATGTAATCGCATGAAAAAAATTATCTGTTTAATGGTTTTAGTCCCAATTTTATTATCGTGTTCCTCCACTCGACTGGTTAGTAGTTGGAAAGATCCAGAAACGACAATTAAACCGGGGACGTACAACAAATTTTTGGTGGCAGCAATTTTAAAAGATGAAGTTTCACGTCGAAAGGTGGAGGATCAATTGGTTTCACTTATCAAAGGTGTTGGAGTAGCGTCCTACATGTACTCAAATTCTAATGTGAAAGAAGTTAAACAAGCTGAAATCAGCCAGCTCATGCAAAAAGACTCTTTCGATTGCGCTGTTGTACTTAAACTGGTTGATGTAGACAAAGATATTCAATATACGCCTGGTAACTACAATAGTTATCCCACGTATTACCGAAGTTTTCGAGGATATTATTACACAGGTTACGACGGATACTACACTCCTGGATATTATTCAGAAACAACTACTTACAGTGTTGAGATCAATATTTACGATGTAAAAAAAGACAAATTAATTTGGGCAGGGTTAACCAAATCGACTAATCCGGGAGGTTTGGAAAAAATGGTTAGAGAAATAGCAAATACCGCTCATAGGCAAATGATTAACGACGGATTTATTACCAAATGATCCTAAAATGTAACTCACCACATTTTGTGCTTTAATATTATACGAACTCTGTTCCATAATAGCTGAGAAGACTGGTGTATTATTTTTATATTTGCGGAGCACTCTAGAAAAAAATTTAAAAGAATAAATATGAAGTCTGTTTACAATTTTTTCGTTTCTATACCAATTTTTGTTTCACTAGTCATTTGTTTAATATTTGTTGGAGTTGGTGTGTATGAAACTTTTCTTGGAATATCAGGAATTTTAAGAGGAATGCTTCATACAACTGAATATGTAGGTCTAAGATTTATTGATGCACTTGATCTATTTTTAATTAGTTTCTTGTTTTTGATTTTTTCATTGGGTTTTTCACAGTTGTTTCTCGTCGAATCAAAACTGTCTCAATCTCTTGGAAAAATAACCCCTAAATGGCTTCATGTCAGTAACTTTACTCAATTAAAACTAATCCTTTGGGAAACAATTCTTACAACTATGATAATCATGTTTGTTGCAAGCTTGCTCAAAAATGGTGGGAAAGAGTTTTATGAATACATCATTTATCCAGTTGGGATTGTCTTAATAGCTTTAAGCGGTTTCTTCATTCGCAAAGGCGAAAAATTACACGAATAGAATACCTTTTAATTTAAATAATATGAAAAAAACAGTCCTAAGTCTATTTATTCTTTTTATAACTCAATTTTCCTTTGCACAATCTATTGATGTCAGCCCTTTTTTCGGATGGCAAATGAATGGTAAAGTGCGTCTTTATCAAGGTGATATAAACACAAAAGATGAACCGGTATTCGGTGGAACTATTGATTTTAATGTAAGCGAGAGTTTTGCTATTCGCATGATGTATTCGAGAACAGAAACTCGATCTTATTTTACACCGTTTTTAGGCTTCGGAGGTCTATTCCCTCCTACTAATTTTAAATTAATTAATGAATATTATCAAATTGGTACGGTTAAATCCATTCCAATGGGAAGTTTTGAACCCTATGTGCTATTAACACTCGGTGCTGCCAGATTCAACGGCAGATATCAGGATGTTAGCGCCAACAAATGGTACTTTGCAATCAATGCTGGAGCTGGTTTCAAATATTTC
Organism: Crocinitomicaceae bacterium; assembly: GCA_024643585.1. GTDB lineage: Bacteria > Bacteroidota > Bacteroidia > Flavobacteriales_D > Crocinitomicaceae > UBA2040. The sequence goes on from JAHEMP010000064.1 coordinate 7,559, forward strand.
TTCAATGAGACGATTGGTTTAAAAATAGAAGGAGCATTTATGGTTCCTATGTATTTTGAAGGAGTTGGTTTCTATTTTGGAACTGGTGGAAGCGGATTGTCCGTTAACAATAGAGTTCCTCTTTTACAAGGAAACTTTAACGGTGGATTGGTGTTTCGTTTGAATAAGTAACAGAATTGCTTCTTTATTCAATTTTACAATTGAAATAATAATATTTTTCAATGATACTTAATTTTAAAATTGCTCGGACGATTTGTCCGGGCATTTTTATTTGAGGATCTTTTCCAACCAATTTCGAATTATGGCTTAAAATATAAAGTAGATGTGTTTTTAAAGCAGTGACTCAAATGAGGCTTCAGACTCTCGATAATAAGCCGTCTTATTGTATTCGTTTTGGGCAATCCTATTTTTTTAGCAAAAAAATTCTGATTCTACTGATTGCACAAACAATACTTCACTTAGAATAATTAATTCACAAACGATGAATGATATTTTAGAAAATTAACATTTATATGTTTTTACTTTGTTATTTTTACTGAAATAACTCTACTTTACTAATTAATTCTTCATCGATTCAATGCAACTAGAAAACGCCGTTGAAATTTACAATAGTGAACATTTGAATATAAAATTTGATAAAAATCAAGAACTTTTTATTCAAGAATGGAATCACAACAAAGAACTTTCAACTGAAGAATTTCGCACAGAACTTTTAGTCTTCAAAGATTTATTTAGTTTACATCGTCCCAAGTATGTCTTGTGGTTGCAAGAAGATTTTACTACTAAACTTTCTTTAGAGGACCATTTATGGATAGAAGAGAAAGTCAATGTAGTATGTTTGTCGCACGGCCTTGAAAAATGTGCCTTTGTAATTGGAAAGGATCTTTTGGCTCAAATGCAAGTTTTTAAATTCTTTGAAGAAGAACAATCTTGTATTGAACCACGTCATTTTTCCGGTATGGAGGAAGCATTGGGTTGGATGATCAAAAACGATGAGCCAGTTATTGAGAATGCTAAAGATTTTGAAATAAAATTCAACGGTAAAACAGCAGAAGGCAAGAGCCAATATACTATAGAAACCTCTTCATCGAATACGGAGGCTGTTTTAAAATCATTCAATAATATATTAAGTGAAAACACATTTTTAAAAAACAATTCGGAGCGTTATTTTTCGCTGACAAACAGGGAAAAACAGGTATTTCAATTGTATGCGAACGAGGTCGGTATTAAAAAAATATCCGAAGAACTATTTCTTTCCGAATTAACTGTCAGAACGCATTGGAGAAATGTTAAAAAGAAATTATCTATAAAATCACATGCAGATATAGCCAATTACAAAAATGCATTCAACCTTTAAAATTACCCAATAGTGGGTATTGGTTTCCATACTCAAACCACATAAATTTGGGGACTGTCAAGCAGAATTTTTTTAATTGTTTAAATTCATTGCTGACCTACTATACTAAAAAAGGAAATTGGTCTCAATTTATTGGGACCTTTTTTTATGTCTTGATATTGGGTACAATTAATAACCTGGATAATCGGAAAGATATTTTTTTCCCAACATATGGGTTAAAAAACCACACCCTACCCCTATCAGTGCACCGACTAATACATCGCTAGGGTAATGGACGCCCAAATGCATGCGAGAATACCCCACAAGGCTTGCCCAGGCAAAAGAAGGGGCAATAACGTACCATTTCGGATAGGCCAAACAAATACTAGTCGCAAATGCAAATGCGCTCGAAGTATGGCCAGAAGGAAAAGAATAACTGCCGGCTTTGTCCAATTTTTGAATTTCAGGATAGGTGACGAAGGGTCTTGGTCGTTTAAAGCTGTATTTCATGATGGTTGTTATTCCGCCATTTAAAAATAAAGTTCCGGTCATGACCAAACCTTTTTGAATGGTGGGTTTGTCTTTGTTGATTAAACCAACAGATAAAACCGTAAGCGGGCCAGCGAAAATTACGGGTGTGTCAGAATCGGAAATAAATTTGAAAGTACCATCAAGGTTTTGATTTCGATTTAGATTAATCTTTCTCAATAAATCTATATCTAAGTTTTGAGCTGATAGAGATCCGGCTAGAAGTAAAAAGGTAATCAGTACTATATTCTTCATGCTCAAAAATATGAAAAGATTCAATGACGAAAACTTTTTAAGTTCATTATTCAACTATTTACCATTGCTTAATCTTTTAAAGATTCTCTGTTATATTGACAAATAACTTCATAAAAAATCAATTGAAAATCAAAAACATAAGCTAATCGTTAAAAATAATCTGTGAAAAGATGCATTTTTTAATGTCAAGACTTGCAGAAACAAAATTTATGGTTAATTTTGCAGACGCTTTTAACGTAAAGCATTACACAATTTCTTAATCTTACTGTTGTAAGAGTTCGAAAGAGCAAGAAAATTGGTTTGGTAGTTCAGTTGGTTAGAATACCTGCCTGTCACGCAGGGGGTCGCGGGTTCGAGTCCCGTCCAGACCGCAAAACGCTAGCGTTAAAAAATAAGCCTCTATGGCTGGAGGATTAGAAACCCCTAAGAAGTATCAAATTTCTTAGGGGTTTTGTCTTTTCAAGAGTTTCGAAGTCTGACTAAGACAACAAAGAAAATTTCAGATATTACTTGCAATTTATCATAGCTTAATTCAATAGTTAACTTAGCTTATGTTCAGATTGCAACTATTTCCAATTAATCACGATCCAAATCAAATATTGTTCGATTTATTGTGGAATTTCCGTCATGAACTTAAGATTTGA
>JAHEMP010000308.1 GCA_024643585.1 Crocinitomicaceae bacterium
CCTTGTTGCCCCTTGAAATGTTATAGCTGGCGAAGCTGCTTTAACAATTATTTTTCCATAATAGCTAAATTCATTGCTCAACTGAAAACCTTCAGCATCCGTAATTTTTCCAGATGCCACGGTTTGATATGAAGTATCCAATCTAATGTTATCGATTTTTATCATGGTAACTTTTCCATCCTTGTCAGAATATGGATATTCACCTACAGCGGTATACGCTCTTCTCGCCGTTATTTCAATGTCCGACTTTAAAAAAGTGTGGTATTTGGTGATATAATTGGCGACAATTTTCGAATCCAGAATTGGGTCCATTTTAGCCTTTTTGCGTACCGTAATTTTCTTGTCACTTGGATAAATTCGAGCATCCGCAATATCAATATAATTAATACTGTCACAATAAATTATTTTCTCTTTAATGGCATATGTTGCTTTTGGCGCGTTGAATGACAACGAATCTTGTAATGAATTCGTAGAGAAGAAATTCGGTTTAAGAACATCGACCCCAGCATCATAGGAAAGTGCTCCATCACTTTTGCTTTCCATATTTATTTTATCATCATCCATCAACCAAGTAAAAATATCCATTCTACACTTGTATTCATTGATTGGAAAATCAACCACAGAGGCACCTCCGTTTGAAATAAATACTCCTTTTCTTTGCGCAAAAGAAACGTTCGCATTTACATTGTCCGTTTTGAACGTTATTTTTCCTTCATCAGCTTGTTGATTTTCATTTCTTAAATTAAAATTAGCAGTATCTGCAAGTATATCGTTCGCTTTGTACTCAAAATCCTTGGAGATTAAAGTTGCTGTTAAAAAGTTCATCAATCCATTTCCTCTCATTCCTTGGGGTTCAACGAATACCGTCCCTCTCATTGTTGCGGCACCTTTGAAAAAATCCAAATATTGTTGATCGCCAGATTTCGCTTTAAGCAAATTTTGCTGAGGAATATAGGTTATGTAAACACCGGATCCAGTAACATCTGGAAATTGTATTCCATTCAACTGTTGCTTATTAACAAATTCAGCATATCCAATTGTACTGTCGGGTAAAAAAGCCAAAGCCTTGGAAACGGAGGAAGAGGTTAAGTAATTTATCGTTCCTGCTCCTTGCATTCCGTTATTTGAAAGGATTATTTTGTTCTCGTATTTTGCACTTGTACCATAAAAGGCATGACCACCAGCAGGGGCTTTCGTCGAAAATCCAAGAGAATAATCGGGCATAATTTGTACGTCTTGTCTGAATTTTGGAAATATTCCGGCAGAGGTTAATTCCCCGGATAAGCGCAATGACTTTTCATCGAAAATATTAAGACTGTCTAAAGTAAACGGATCCAGCGTGAAATAGAACCGGGTACTGTCGTATGCTCCTCTATAAATCTCATATGAATTGTAATATAATTTGGACGATTGAACCGATTTCATTTTCGGGTACCCTGTTAATTTTTTATTAACTCCCGATCTATTTTTCGGATCATCAATCAAAAGCTCACCTACTATTCCTGAAATTCCTGTTTTTAAGGTAATGGCTTTTGTCCCATCCTTATCCGACAAAGGCTTTACATGAAGCATGGTTTTGTTCGATTTGTGGATATTGAATTTGAAAAATTCGTAACTAAAATCTGCTATTTCCGCATCCATTTCTAGTTTTCCGGCGTTGATATAGCCTTTGAAATTAAAATTTCTATTTTTCTTGATTGTTACATCGTATTTTTTTGGAAAAACAGTGGTACGTTGCTCGTATGATAGATTTATTTGATCGACAGCGACCAATTTCAACTCCAAATTTTTTAAATTAATTTTACCAAAACTTGTCATCCGACTTCTTTCTTCGTTGATGTTGTCATAATTCAGCTTTACTGCTTGCAAAAATGGATCTTTGCTAATTTGTTCAGGAGAATATTGATTTAGTTCTTTACGTCTCAAATCTGACGTGAAAACAATATTATCATAATCTTTCTTACCCGATCTAGAATCGACGAAACTTATTAATTTTTCATTGATTCTTATTTCTTTTTGATCTGTATCGTAAGAAATAAAACCCAAACTCGCCAATTCTAAAAGCATGGGTTTAGCTTGTTCTACAGTTTTTCCTAATGCAGAAGCAAGTTTGCCTTCTTGAATGATTTGTTCGTCGTATTTGTGCGAATACTCGAAAATAGCCACTAGAGGATTTACTGATTCTAATCCTTGTATTTTCTGATACAATTTGGCGTCAAAGTAGTTTTTCGATTCCAAATTCGCGACACGCTGTTCTTGACTTGTTCCATAAGCATATTCTAAGCTAATTTCTTGCTCTCCTTCTACCCAAACTATAAGCGGCACATACATTTCTAATTGATGATAGGAGTTGCTAAATGGAGCCTGGCCCAATCCCCCACTTGTTCTGCTTATTTCCCAAAGACCTTTTTCTTCCGTGTAATTTAAAATCGCTCCTGGATGCGTTATCGAATCTTTTTCTCCAAATTTGATGTTTATTTCCGCGCTGTTGCTCTTTATTCTTTTTTCATCAACATTAAATGCGACTGACTTTGCGATAATAAATGGTTTACCCTTTTCATTGATCGTTAAAACTGCCATTTGCTGCTTCGTTCCAAATCCTAAGAACTGACTCCCATTCAATTCTATTCCTCCTTCGTAATCTATGCTAGGCCGAATATTGGCAATTTTCAAATCTTTTCCGTAGGATGAAAATTGAGGAAATATTCGGTCCTCCTCCCTGTTGATAATAAAAGCTCTTTCTGCAAGCCTACCTTCAATGGATGATTTAAAATAA
>JAHEMP010000065.1 GCA_024643585.1 Crocinitomicaceae bacterium
GTAAAGTTCATTGAAATCATTTGTATTGAAAAACCACTCGAAAGAGGCCGTTGGGGAAAACACACTATTGTCAATATCGTACAAAATTTCAGGCTTAATTCGAAGGCCAGGAGCGATATCGGAGAAACTATTTTCTGTGGACCTAACTCTGTTGAAAGTCCCTTGTAATCTAACTCTAGTGCCAAATTCAAATCGGTTCCAATCTTTAGAAAAATTAGCATTCAAATTAAATCTTTGAGTCACATGGTAGTTTCCAAATTTATTTCTATCGGAAATTATTCTATAATCAAAAGAGGGTTTAAACCATTTGGTCACTTGATATTTTGCAGATACCTCGGTGAAAAAAGTGTTTAGAACGACGGGTTCGAGTCTAAAATTGAGCTCCCCTGAAAAATCAAGTTTTTTAGTATACGAATACTTTGCCCCGCCCGATAGCCAAAGCAATTGGTCAACCTGAGCAATACAAGATGAACTAATAATAAGACTAAAAAAGACTATAAGAATCCTCATCAGTCGATTATTTCAATTGTTCCAATATCTACAACTTCTTTTTTCTTTGATATGGTAGCTTGTTTTATAATTACCGACATACCTGCGTCACAATTGCCCCCAAAACATTTTTCATAGGTATATATGGTATAGGTTCCTTTTTCTAAATACTTGAATTCAAAACTACCATCATAACTCGTTTCTATTTTATCATCGTGCGTAGTTTTTCCTTCTCCGTATATGATGAATACCTTATGATCCATGGCATCGTATTTATTATTTTGATAGACACCTGCACCATTGTAATCCAAGGCTGTTATTTTTCCTTTTATAGTTGAAGAACCTCCCGTTCCTTCGACTTTCTTGCAAGAAGAAAAGACCAGGCAAATACTTAAAAATGAGAATAGTATCGTTTTATTGACCATCATGTTTTGTGAATATTAGGAACATTATAAGCGAAAAGTAAGAAACATTTTGTTTACTGCCGCAAAAAGTGAAGAAATAGTAAGTTGTTATGCAACCGATTCGATCAGATGAATGTCTTTAATATTGGTGGAAAAGACTTCATGAATTATGCATAAGAGGTTCGTCATCAAAACATTATTTTAGGGGATATTGAAATTTATTTTATGCTTAATGCAATTTTTCTTAATTTCCCCTTATAATTAATTTTATTTATCGATTATCGACTATGAAAACGTTACTCTTCTTATCCTTTTACCTCTTGTCCATTTCTGCGTTTTCGCAATTGGTAATTAATGAATATTCATGTTCCAATTTAAATGGACCTCTCGATTCTTTCAATGAAAGGGAGGATTGGATGGAAATATACAATGGCGGTTCCTCAGCAGTGGATCTTACGGGTTATTTTTTGTCCGACAAGGCTTCTAATATAATGAAATGGGCAATCCCAAGTGGAAGTGTACCTGCCAATGGTTATACCATGGTGTATTTTTCGAAAAGAAATTTAGTTCAATCCAATGAAATTCACCCTGACTTTGCTTTGAGTCAAACGCAAAATGAATGGATAATTCTTTCAGACCCTCTTGCAAACGTTGTTGATTCGTTGAAAATTAGGTTCATGACCAAGGCGAACAACTCGTATGGAAGAACAACCAATGGAGCAAACACATGGAGTTTATTTCCAACTCCAACTCCAAATGCATTAAATTCTGGAGGCGTTAATTATTACACAGCTACACCTGTTATAAGTTTAGCTGCAGGTTTCTACAGTAGTGCACAAAGTGTAAGTATAACTTGCCCAAACGCAGCTGCGACAATTCGCTATACATTAGACGGAACAGATGTTACCGCTACGTCAACAGCGTATTCAGGACCGATAAATATTGCAACGACAACCGTTTTGCGAGCGGCCGCGTTTAGTTCCGACTTGCCCAGTTTTATGGAAACCAACACTTATTTTATCAATGTAAACCACACTATCCCTGTAGTTTCTGTCTGTAGTCAAGGGGTTTACAATTTGATAGCGAATGGGAACCAGTCCGGACCGGACAGAATAGGACATTTTGAGATTTTTGAACAAGATAAAAGCTTTAAAGACGAAGGACAAGGTAATTTTAACAAACACGGAAACGACTCTTGGGCATATGCACAGCGAGGTTTTGATTTCATCATGCGCGATGAAATGGGTTATAACAACGAAGTCCATCACAAGATATTCCCAGAAAAAACAAGAGAAGACTTTCAACGATTGATTTTAAAACCTGCGGCGAATGATAACTATTCTTTTGAAGATGGCGCACATATAAGAGATGCATTTACCCATACCTTATCACTTCGGGCAGACTTGAGATTGGAAGTTCGTACTTGGAGGCCATGTATTTTGTATTTAAACGGTCAGTACTGGGGAGTATATGAAATTCGGGAAAAAGCAGATGATAGCGATTTCACCGATTATTATTTTCAACAAGATAAATTCAATTTATATTATTTAAAAACCTGGGGGGCTACATGGCAGGAGTATGGTGCGCCAAATGCTCAACCGGATTGGAATAGTTTGACAGCTTATGTGCAGGCCAATAACATGGCCATTCCGGCTAACTTTAATTATGTAGATAGCTTATTGAACTGGAAATCTTTGGTGGATTATTTCGTATTTAACTCTTATGTTGTTACTCAAGATTGGCTCAATTGGAATACTGCTTGGTGGAGAGGTTTGAAGCCAAGCGGAGATAAAAAGAAATGGAGATATACTTTATGGGACATGGATGCGACGTTTGGGCATTATATAAATTATACGGGAGTTCCAGATCCAACTGCGAATGCTGACCCATGTAATGTGGAAAATTTACCGAACCCCGGAGGTCAAGGTCACACACCACTTCTTAAAAAGTTAATGACAGAAAATCCTATTGTAAAGCAGTTTTATATAACGCGGTACATAGATTTAGTGAACACTCATTTTTCTTGTGCCTATATGAATCAACTATTGGATAGTATGATAGGTGAAATTCAACCAGAAATGCAGGGCCAAATAACGAAATGGGGCGGAACCTATGCTGGTTGGCAAAATGCAGTTCAAACATTAAAAGATTTCATTGATCTCAGATGCACTGCATTAGAAACAGGGTTGATTAATTGTTACAACTTAACGGGGCCTTACGTCACAACATTTGATGTGGTGCCGAATGGGGCAGGGGATATAAAAGTAAATTCTACTTGGGCCCCAAGTGACCCTTGGTCAACAAATTATTATGGGGGTATAGCCACATTATTGGATGAAAATGCGAATCCAGGGTTTATTTTTGATCATTGGGAATCGACGAGTGGTCCATTGGATAGTATTCCTACCAACCCTGAAAATTCAATAACTGTAACTGGTCCTGGTACGATTACCGCTGTTTTTAAAGCCATTTCCACACCGACTCCATCACCTCCGACGGGCAACGTAAAAGGTTTCCATCTACCGACAGCCTTTTCTCCAAATGGAGACAATAAAAATGAAGTCTTTAGATTTGTTGTTGGTTATGATGTAAAAAGTTTTACTCTGAGAATTTTTGACCGTTGGGGAAATGCTGTGGTGAAAACTTCTGAACCAAAATTTGTTTGGGATGGCACGTACAAAGGAAAAGATGTTGAAGGAGGCGTATATGTTTACAGTGTCGAAGTCAATTATACAAACGGTTCAAGTGAAATCTTATCCGGAAACATAACAGTTGTAAGATGAGATTAAAAATAGCAATCACCATTTTATTTTCTGCGGTTTCGATTTTGAGTTTTGCTCAAGATTTAATGTTTTCGCAAGTAAATCAGAGTCCAATGCTTGTCAATCCAGCAAATACTGGTTTAATGGATGGATGGGAAAGAATAAGCATTCAACACAGAAACCAATGGGTAGGATCAAATGGGAAGTACAATAACTCCATAGCATCCTTTGATTTCAATTTGTTGAAATCAGAAAGTGGAACAGGAGCTTATTTAGGTATTGGCGGTTATTTTTTGAACGATGTCGCTGGAGACGGAAAAATTGGTCGACAGAGCGGAACCATATCATTTAGCAGCATTATTCCACTAGGAAGAAATGGACACTCTATTGCCGCGGGACTTCAAGGGGGATTTGGTAGTACAACGCTAAAAGAGTCGGCATTAGTTTTTGAAAGTCAGTGGAATGGCAGTGAATACGACCCTACTGTTCTTTCGGGAGAGCAATTGTCGAATCATTATTCTTACACGGATGTAAGTGCTGGAGTACTTTATCAATTTGATGGAGGATCAAGTTCATTTTTTGGCAAAAGCGACATGAAATTTCAGATTGGAGCTTCCGTTTATCATTTTAACCAACCTAGAATAAATTTTGCTGCAGGCGGAGAAGGCATTTTAAATAGAAAATTTGTTTTTCACACCCTGTTTTGGAAAGATATTGCCAATTCGGATGTTCAATTTGAATTGGACGCAACACAATTTGTTCAGGGAAAACAATTGTCAACCTATTTTGGTGGAATGCTTAAATACAAATTGTCGGACGGAGGGAATTACTTAGGGGGTTCTTCGCAATTAGGAGTTGGTTTACACATGCGTTCGTTTGACGCGATGGTTCCATCTGTCATGCTAAAATTAAAAGGGTTTCGTTTCGAAGTATCCTATGATGCAACAGTTTCTGCTTTGCGAAAAACACCCGGAGCAGGATCTTTAGAGCTCTCACTATCGTACACTAATTTTGAGGATGCCTTGTTTAAACAAAGAAGGAAATATAGGATGTAAACTATTTGTCCTTTTTTAATCCTTTCAGTAGCGAAAAAATTCTTTTTCTAAACAATAAAAACAATAGCAAGTACGGGATAATCATCAAGTAGAGTATTCCCATATTGATATTTGTTCCAAAAGATGCTTCGTCTAATTCTGTGGATTGTTCAGCTAACATTTTGCATTGAGAACACCCTTGAGAATGAACGTCTATTGCAAAAAATAGACTTGCAAGAACGATAAAAAATATAGCTTTTTTATTCATACTTACAAAATTACAACCTTTTAAAGAATAGCGCAAATAATTAGTTTTAGACTGGTTTAATTTACGTTAAAAATGAATTTCGAATAGACCGAAATTCTACTAAATTTGTCACATGAAAATTTGGACAGGAACATTGGCTATTGTATTCTTAGGTTTATTGACGATTAGGTGTGGCGATAAAAAAGGTAAAATACAAAGAGAGTCACAAAATATAGACACCCTTTTAATGAAATATCCTGATAGTATTCCAATATTACTGAAGCACGGAAACTATTATTTTAAGAGATACAACTTTAGCAAGGCACTTTCTTCAGCGGCAAAAGCGTTTAGATTGGATTCTACCAATATGGATGCTAGGATTCTTTACGCTGATGTTTTGAACAACCGACCGAATAGATCAATTGAAGAGGTGGTTACGGCACAACGACATTTTGCATACGTGATCGAGCGACAGCCAAAAAACACAAGAGCTTTAGTGAGCATGGCCTCAACCTTTAGTTTAATGCAAGATTTTGATATGTCCTTTAAATATATAAACGAAGCATTGCGGATTGACCCCCGTTACAGAGATGCTTATATTTTGAAAGGCACCAATTATTTACAACTAAATAAAATTCCATTAGCAAAGTCATCCTATGAAACGGCGGTCCAGCAAGATCCTGAATTTTATGAGGCGTACGTTGCATTGGGAAATCTATACCAGAAAGAGGAGAATCCAATTTGCATTGAATATTATACCACTGCCGCGACTTTGGCCCCTAAAGATTTGAATGTGCTCTATCTTCAAGCATATGCTTTACAATATTTTGGTAAATCGGAAGAAGCGTTGCAAAAATACAGAGAGATGTATTTGCTTGACGATAGTTTTGCTATGGCTCAATTTCAGCAAGGATTTATTAAACAATTCTATCAAAATGACATCGATAGTGCCATAATTTTCTACGATAGAGCTTTATTACAAGAACCAACCTTCGTTGAGGCGTGGCATAATTTAGGAATGTGCTACGAAGAGAAAAAAGAAAAGAGTCAAGCACTACAATCGTATTCAAAAGCGTTGAAATACAATCCGAATTTCCAAAAATCGCGTGATGCTGCGAATAAACTAAAGTAATGAAAAGGAATTCCCAAATTATTGCCGAAGGTTTATTTCCATTGCTCGGATTTTATTTTTGGGACTGGAGTTGGTATTTTATCTTGCTATTTTATATTTTGGATGTTTTCGCTAAAGAGGTTATTCTTCATCTTCAGTCGCGAAAAATTTACCAAACCCAAGGAGGAGAAATCACGGTAAAAACATGGAAGAATTTAGGCTTCAAAAGCTTGATAGCAAATACGCTAACCCTTGCATTGCTCCATATTATGCAATTCATGAAACAAAGTGACTTTTCCCTGTTTCAAGAATTTAGCGCATTTATGAATCATGAAGAATGGGGAGTTAAACAAGGGTTAATCCTTGTTCCTTTGGTTTTTCTAAATGTTTGGATGCAATACAAATTGGGTTTTTTAAAGCCAAAGCAACATTTAACAACAAAAATGTCTCAAATGTGGCAGACACATGTTCAATATCGTTTTTTTATTATGAGTTTAGCAGCAATTGCCCTTGGAATCTCGGCCCTTTTTGTAATGGGTGATCAAATATTGCTGTGGGGCGCCGTTTTAGCCCCGGTAGTTTATCTAAAATTGATTAAGAAATCGGTTTAAGAACAAATCGAGCTGTTTCCTTCGTTTTTTGCTCCAAAAATATTTCCTTGTTTTTAGTCACCAAATCCACTGTTTTTTGGTCATAATGACGAATCGTTACCAGTTCCAAATTTTCATTGAATTTGACTGAATAATGATTTTCAAAAAGGCCTAGTAGTTGTTGCAAGTCAATTTTATCTTCGTCAAGTAATACAGAAAAGCTCAAGGCTGAATTCTGCATCAAATTTATCTTTGCGTTTGCTTTGGATAAGCGCATAAAGATGTCACTCAAGTTTTCTTCTGCGATAAAGGAGAAATCTCTGGGTGTGAAAGAAATCAAAATTTGGTTGTGCTTGAAAATAAAAGAAGGTACCAAATTGTCAAATTCCGACTCAGATTGTATGACAGTGCCTTCCGCCTCAGGATTAATAAAAGACTTTACGTAAAGAGGGATTTCTTTATTCTGTAAAGGCTTTATCGTCTTTGGGTGAATTACAGAAGCACCATAATACGACAACTCTATGGCTTCACGGAAAGAAATCCGGTCTAATTTGATAGTGTTTTGAAAGAACTTTGGATCAGCATTTAACATACCTGGGACATCTTTCCATATGGTCACATCATCCGCATGTACGCAGTAGGCAAAAATACCCGCTGTAAAATCAGATCCTTCTCTTCCTAAAGTGGTGGTGAAATTGTCTGAAGTATGGCCTATAAATCCTTGTGTTATTTGACAATCGAATTGATCGAAATTTGGCAAAAACCCTTCACGGATTAACATTTCGGTTTTGTTCCAATCAATTTCTGCTTCGCGATAATTGTGATTCGTACGAATTAATTTCCGTGCGTCAACCCAATTCGAATTTAATCCATCAATTTTCAAAAAAGAATTTACAATTTGAGTGGAGATAATTTCTCCCAAAGAAACGATTTGAGCATATTCAAAATCAAATGAGTTTTTTTCTTCTTCGCTGAATTTGTTTTTTAAATTTTCAAAAATTGGAGTCAATATTGTTTTTATAGGATTTGAATTCTCTCCAAACAATTCATCAATTAATTGAAAATGGTAGTTTTCAACTTCCTCGATTTTAGCGTCAAATGCCGCTTTATTTTTAGTCCATAAAAATTGCACTACTTCCTCTAGAGCATTAGTTGTTTTGCCCATAGCAGAGATTACAACTATTATTTTTTCACCTTTATAAAGTTGAATAATTTTAGATACATTTCGCACTGCACTTGCATCTTTTACGGATGCACCACCAAATTTGAAAACTTTCATTTGTTGATTTTAACTCAATTTATCCGACAAGATTCTCATTTCAATTGCCGGGGATATTTTTTCATAAAGAACATTGTAAACGGCCTCTACGATTGGCATGTCGACTTGAAACTTTTTATTCATTTCTACAACGCTTTTGGTAGCGTAGTAGCCTTCCGCAATCATATCCATTTCCAATTGTGCTGTTTTTACCGAATACCCTTTACCAATCATAAAACCAAAAGTTCTATTTCTGGAGAATTTAGAATAGGCTGTTACGAGTAAGTCTCCTAGATAGGCACTTGACTTTACATCACGGTGAATTGGGCTTACTACGTCAATGAAATTTTCAATTTCAATTATTGCATTCGCAATGAGTACGGCCTGGAAGTTATCTCCATAACCCAAACCTGAACAAATACCAGAAGCAAGGGAATAAACATTTTTTAATACAGCCGAAATTTCAGTGCCAAACAAGTCGTCGGACACAGTTGTCTTAATATAGCGACAGCTCAACGCATCTGCCATAAGTTGAGCGTAGTGGTCATTTTGACAAGCAATGGTTAGATAACTCAATCTTTCTAAAGCAACTTCTTCGGCATGACAAGGTCCGCAGATAATTCCTATTTTATCATATGGTGTCCCAAAAGTCTTATGAATGAATCGAGCTGGAATAGCGTTAAATTCTGGAATAATACCTTTGACGGCCGAGTAAACAATTTTTTTAGAAAGAATTTTTGGGTCAATAGCAGAGAATATTTCTGTCAAAAAAGCAGAGGGAGTCGCAATGATAACAATATCAGCAGGCTCAACGATTTTTTGCAAATCCGTACTGACATTAATTTTATTCAAATCAAATTCTACAGATTGAAGATATTTTGGATTTTTATGAAATTTTAGAATATGCTGCACAGCCTCGTCTCCGCGCATCCACCAGTTGACAGAATCAGCATTGTTGCAAAGTATTTTGACCAATGCTGTAGCCCAACTTCCTCCACCGATTACCGCTATTTTCTTTTTATGTTCCATTCTAATAGCAGCAAAAGTAAAGATTATTATCTCATTCCTATACTATTCAGCCAATTCATATAAGCTCTATTGAAACAAAAAAACTATTGTTTCAATAATTTTAAAACGCTTACGCCATTTTGATGATGAATATTTACAAAGTAAATTGCTGATTCTAAAAGGCTCAAATCAAGGATAGCACTTGTACTATTTAGTGAATTGAATTCTTGAACAATACGTCCTTTTCCGTCCATAATTTCGATTGATTGTACAGACAGATCGTTCGACCAAGTCAAAGTGGAAGTTGAATTCGTAGGATTTGGCACGAGTTGCAAATTTAGCAGATTCAAATCTTCTTCTCCAGCCGTATTGACTACGATACATGCGGAAGTATCTACACACCCATTGTTGGAAATTTGAACGGCGTATGAACCTAAAAGTGCCGTAGCTTGATAGGTCTGGTTAGTCGCCCCAGGAATAATGGAATTTGCACTTGAGCATAACAACCATTGATAACTTGTTCCTGCAGTAGGTTGCAATGACGAAAGAAAACTGCCATTTTGAACAATGTTTGTGTTTAATGAAGTAACTGCTATTGTGTGTGAGGTACATGAGCCTCCAGTAACACAACCTCCTGTTCCGCGAACGAAATAAGTGGTGTTTGTAGTTGGATTGACATTTAAGGTAGTTCCTGTACCGACAGGAGAACCTCCACATGATCCAGAGTACCATTGCCACGTCGTAGCATCATTTAAGTTACCAGTAAGAGTCATGGTAGCAGATTGGCCTCCACAAATTGCTGTTGGACCAGTAACCACTGGTATGGAAGGCGAATTACATGGCGAACCAGATATTGTAAAGTTGTTATCAGAGATATCGAAAAAAGTGCCATTAGCTGACATTACCATAACTTTCGCAGTAGTCGAAGGGGTTCCAGGAACAGTTATACTTTCCGATCCGTCATTTGGTGTATTTGAAGCCAAAAGAGTTGGATAAGTAAGTCCTCCATCAATGGAAAGATAAATGTTAACGTTGGCAGCATTGATAGGTGCTAAGTTTGTATTTGCCACAGACCAGGTAACGGTTTGAGTAGATGAAGTGCCCCAAGTAATACCTGTGGCACTTGGATAAGTTACAACAAATGGTCCAGCCGTAGCAACAGTTGAAACAGTAGCATCCATGTAAGCCGAACAGCCTCCAGGTCCAGAAGAATTATCTCGAACGGAAACACGGAAATTCATAGTTCTCGATACAGAAGGCAGAACTTCCCAAGTGTAAGGGCCACCACTATTTAAGGATGCCAAACTTGGAAAATATCTTGTAG
>JAHEMP010000066.1 GCA_024643585.1 Crocinitomicaceae bacterium
ATGCTGTTTCAACAATTGCCAACTCAATTCAAAATGGTCCTGTTACAATTTTGGTAAACGATCAAGGAACCATTTCTTCTTTGAATACCAATTTTGATGGCTTACAATTCATGAGCATGTTGAAAACATACGGAAATTTCTACTTCGGAGGAGATGAAAACTTATCAATTGTTTTCGGGAAGGAAGGATTTAAATCCATTTCCAATCCTGAATTGTTAGTAATGTTCCCTGCTTTCAAACAAAGATTGCAAGAAAACGGTGAAATCATCCGAGCAAGCATTACAGATGGAAAGGATATTACTATTTCTTTAACGGCAAACAACGACTTACTGGTTAACGGCAAAGTTATCAGTACAACCTCAGAAGATCTTTACGAATTCAAAATGTGTATGAGATACTATTGGTGGTTGACAGATACTATGGCTTACCTAGTTTGTTCAGTTGCCTTATTGGATTTATAATCAAATACTCTTAAATAAAGAAATCATGGATACAACTCCCTATTGGAAATCAGCTGGATTTACTGCAATGATAGTAGTCTACCTGATACTAGGTGTAATAACAGCTTTCTTATGTTATAAAGAGAGTAGAAAACAGAAAAATTACACATACGAATGGGTTATGTTAGGTTACATTTTCCCAGTTATATCTTTTCTTTTGTTAAAAGGAAAGAGACAATAAAATATGGAGGATAAAACCTCCGAAGACTTGAGTGTTTAAAAAAAGGCAGCTGTAAATTCATTAGTAATTTATGGTTGCTTTTTTTTTCGACGAAGGTTTCTTGCTTTATTCAATTAATATCCAATGAAAAAGCCTCTTTCGAAAACGAAAGAGGCTTTTCAATTTTAAGAATGTATTATAATTAGATTCTCTTCACTTTAACAGCATTCATTCCTTTAGGTCCTCGCTCTAATTCAAAAGTAACTTTATCATTTTCACGAATTTCTTCAAGAACACCATTTACGTGAAAGAAATAACTTTCTTGAGTTTGAAGATCTTTGATAAATCCATATCCTTTGGATTCATTATAGTAGGCTACCTTACCTTCTGCTGGTCCTTCTTCTTCATCATCAATACGAGCAGGAACGCCTAATACGATCTCACTTGCATCAATTTCTACTTTCTTGGTAATAATTGGCGGAGTATCCACGATATTACCATCCTCATCGACGTAGGCCATCATATTATCTAAACCACCACCTAAAGAATTTTCTTTTCTTTCTTCTTTCTTCAGTAATTTATCTTGACGTTTTTTAAGACGCTTTTTCTCTTTTTCCTTCTTGCTGTATGTTTCTTGTGATTTACCCATTTAAAATTTTTGATTAATAAAACTGACTTTTTTCACTTTCTTAATTAAGTCAATGGCAAAAGACAATTTTGTCAAAACAATTCAATTAGAATATGAAAACGATATGAAAGGATACACTTACCATTCATAATCTCCGCAAAGATACTAATTTTCTTTGCTTATTTAATTGGATAAAGACGATTTGATATTAAACTTTTTAGAAGATTGAGCAATCATTCATCGATAATGGATTGATTGTCATTAGGATCCAATCGGTTTTCCCAGTATTCATTTAACCAAGCAACAAATTTACGCGAGGTGTTATTAAAATATCTCTTGGTTCTGTAACCGATTACCCATTTTACACCGTCAATTGAATTGGTTAAAAACACTTCATCTGCACTCAGCAAATTTTGAGGTAAAATATTACTCTCATATACCTTTACTCCTTTCTCCAAAGCAATATTGATTATTTGCATACGCATGGTTCCAGCAAGACAGCCGTCTTCGAGCCCAGGTGTATAGAGAACACCATTACTCACAACAAACAAATTTGAATTGGAACTTTCAATGATACCCATATTTTCATTGGTAATAAGCAAATCATCCAGGTTTTTCTCTTTAGCTTGGATTCCCGAAAGAATATAAATAAGTCCGTTTTTTGTTTTAAAATTTGATAACTTATTTCTTGTTTTTTTTATATCTGTATAAATATCTACTTCAACACCCTTTGAATTCAATTCATAATCATTTGAATGGATTGGCTTAACATCAATTAAAAAAGTTGCTTCGTTGTATTCCGGGATATAGTTGCCTCCTGCCATCCTATCGATTGACAAACGCACTCGACCTCCCTTTTCTATTTTAGAAAGTTTCAATAACTCTTCAATTTTTTCAGTGAAAAACTGCTCGGAATAATAATTTGGAAAACGAATTTTTAAAACTGACGCCCCTTGTTCCAAACGTTTGTAGTGATTTTCAAAATTGATAAGTTTACCATTAAAAACTCGAATTGTTTCGAATAAACCATCGCCATATAAATAAGCTCTATTTCCTGAACTTATAACATTTGCGGAGGATTCAAGTATTTCACCGTTACTGTTTTGATAAAGAATTGACATGGCTTTAGGAGATAAATTGTTGAAAGAAATTTGCGAGTTTACCAAAGTTAATGAATAAAACGTAAAGAACACCCAAAATGGCGCCTCCTATGTGAGCATCATGAGCAATCCCAGTATTTCCTCGCTTATCCATCCAAATTTCATAGGCCAAATAAAACAACCCGAACCAATAAGCCTTGAAGGGAATAGGAATAAAAATAATTTGAAGTTCCATTTCAGGGCGCCAAATTATCGCAGCAAAGACAACCGCCGAAACGGCCCCGGATGCTCCTAAGGATCTATAACCTGGATTTTCGTTGTTTCTAATATACGGTATCAATGTAGCGAATAAACCGCCAAGTATATATATGATTAAAAAATGTAATTCGCCGATGAATTGACCGTATTCATAAATTAGTTCATTTTCCAGAACCCCGCCCAATGCATAAAGGGAAAACATATTAAAAAACAAATGAGCCACATCGCTATGAATCCATAAATGAGAGAAAACTCTATAACCTTGATTATTATGCTTTACTAAGTATGGGGAAAACATATACTTTTCTTTCAAATATATATTTTGCATCGCTTGCATGGAAACTAAAACAGTGGCGATTAAAATCAAAGTCAGAATATTGATACCCATCTTTTCTATTAAAAATTAATTACGACGTTAAAATTAAAGATAATTCGTTCTTAATGATTGAGATTATTAAAAGGTTGAATACATTGTTTTACTTTTAAATAGATAAAATCATCATAAAATTTTACTTTTGTCAAAAAAGTTATAAATGTCTACGATTGTTTCCCCTTCCATTCTTTCTTGTGATTTTGCCAACGTTCAGCGCGACGTAGAAATGATAAATTCATCAGATGCAGATTGGTTTCATATAGATGTAATGGATGGCGTATTCGTTCCCAATATTAGCTTTGGTTTCCCCGTTATATCTGCAGTGAAAAAGCACGCTACCAAACCCTTGGACGTACACTTGATGATTGCCAACCCCGATCAATATGTAGAGGAGTTTAAAAAATCTGGTGCCGACATGTTAACCGTTCATTATGAGGCTTGTACGCATTTGCATAGAACAATTCAAAATATTAAATCGCATGGAATGATGGCCGGTGTGGCATTAAACCCGCATACCTCCATTGAATTGCTTGACGATATAATTGAGGATTTGGATTTGGTTTTAATCATGTCTGTTAATCCTGGTTTTGGTGGACAGAAATTCATTAAAAATGCGATCCTAAAAGTTGAACAATTAGCGAATTTAATTCACAGAAAAGGTTCAAGAGCCAAAATCGAAGTTGATGGAGGTGTCAACTTGGAAACGGGAGCATTGTTAGTTCAAGCGGGTGCAAATGCATTAGTGGCAGGTAGCTTTGTATTTAATGCTCCGGATCCTATGAAGGCAATCTCCGATTTGAAAAAACTGTAATAAACTTCACGCAACAACAATTGATTTTTTTCGTTATTCATTTAGTTTTTGCATTTTGCATGATATTTGTCCCGTTTTTAATTATTCAACTTGAAAACTCTCCTTCATGATTCGATTAATTCTCTTTGTTTTCTTTCTTTTTCAAGTTCTAACAAGCTTTTCCCAACAGGACACATCTATGTTGAATGCTGAAAATGAATTAGAAAATCTCTTACTATCACTTCGGAAAGCTGAAAACAATCAAGAAAAAAATCAAAGAAATTTACTTTTCAAAGAAAAGCTATCGGCAACCTTGGATTCTGACAAAGCAATGCTCTACCCATTCAAAAGATTAACCACAGTCGGTATAATTAACAGTCCCGACAACTTGGTCAGAATATTTAATTGGAACGTTGAACAAGATGATTTCAGCCAAAAATACTTTTGTTTCATCCTTCGATACGATGAGAGAAAAAAAGAATACAAAAAAATTGAATTGGAGGTTTTTAACGACGTGATGGCTATAAAACCGATGGAAGTTCTGGATTCGAAGTCATGGTACGGAGGATTGTATTATCAGATTATTCCTTTTGAAAAAGGAAACCGAGACATGTATGTGCTTTTAGGTTGGGATGGGAGTAATTCAACGTCAAACATGAAAATAATTGATGCTCTTTACTTTTCGGGAAATCAGGTAAAATTAGGAAGTCCTGTATTTAAAGTGGGCAATCAAACATTCAAGAGAATATTTTACGAGTACTCCAAAAAAAGTACAATGTCTTTAAGGTATGACGAGAAATATGATCGAATATTAATGGATCATTTATCCCCTGAAAGTCCAGGTTTAGCTGGATTTTATGCTTATTATGTTCCTGATATGTCATATGATGCTTTTGAATTAAAATCTGGAAAATGGATATTGAAAGAGGATGTTATTGCAATCAACGGAAAATCTGCCGAACGCATTGAAATCTTAACTCCAGATGATGAAGGAAATCTGAAAAAGGTCAAAATGAAGAACAAGTGGATTGACCCTTCAGATTCTGAATCACCAACCGGCGGGAATGGTCATTCAGCAGCTTTGCCGGAAGGTCAAGTGAAAAATGATCAAAAGTCTAAAAAAGCAAAAACGCCAAGGGTCAAAAAATCAAAAGATAAAAGAGATCCTAGTAATCAATATCCGTATAGTGATTTAAAAAAAATGAAGAAAAAAAGAAAGAAATGGTAAAATCCATACTGAGATGTTAACTTCTTTTTTTAAGCTTCGTAACATTATAGCCCTCTTTTGTTATATTTGATAAAACAATTCCCATAATCATGAGTAAGAATCTATATATAGTTTTGCACGATTTTACCGATATAGGTGACACAGCCTTGGACTATGCCATGCACATCGCTAATCATGTTCATATAGACATAAAATTAATGCATGTTGTTAACGATAAATCAAAGGAAACACAGGCTACATCAAAATTAATGAGCATTATCGAAAAGAGAAGTTTACCTGAAGGTATCACTCTTTCCCCCTTAGTTAAAGTCGGCAATTTCATTGAGGATATGGGTAACTTTGTTAAAGAGGAGCATGCCCAACTAATTATTATGGGTACGCACGGTGCGCTTGGTTTACAGAAATTGTTTGGATCACATGCGATAAAAATGATACGTCATACCGAAGTACCATTTTTGGTTGTTCAAAATGGTGCACCAATAAAAAATGCTAAAAACATTATTGTTCCAGTTGATTTAACCAAGGAGTCCCTGCAAATTGTGAATATTGCAGGTGATATGGCCGCCATATTTGACGGGATAGTGCACATTTTGTATGAAGAACAGACGGATGAAAGATTGTCTATGACGATGAAGACGAGAATTCATATTGTCAAAAACAACTATGAGGAAAGAAATGTAAAAGCCGAATTCGTAAAATTAGATTCTAAAGGGTCATACATCAAAAAAATCGAAGCGTACGCTCACGAAATGGATGCTGATCTTCTCGCCTTTTCCTATCATTCGGAGAGTATATTGCCTCAATTCGAAACATTTGGTCAATCATTGATTACCAATAGTTTGAACTTACCATGTATGGTTGTTAATTCTAAATTGGCGTCCGCTCTTTATTTTTAATTCATGATATTAGGCGATTACAACGACCTCCCGATTTTAAGATTTACTAGTGTGGGTGTTTACTTGGGTGATGAGGATGGTGATGTTCTCTTGCCCCAAAAATTAGTGAAAGACGACTGGGAAGAAGGAACTGTTGTATCTGTTTTTTTATATCGAGATTCTGAAGACCGACTGATAGCCACTACCCTCCACCCTAAAGTAACAGTTGACAGATTTGGTTATCTTAGAGTCAACCAAGTAAATAATTTTGGTGCATTTCTGGACTGGGGAATCGAAAAAGACTTAATGGTTCCTTATCGAGAACAACGTTATAAACTTGTGGAAGGTGAAGAAGTGCTTGTTTATTTGTACAGAGATGAGTTTACAGACAGATTAGTCGCCACAACCAAATTCAAAAAGTTCTTTTCTACGGATACAAGTCCTGTTATTTTAAATCAACCTGTTGATGTAATAATTGATGACGAAACTGACTTGGGTGTTAAAGTAATTGTCGATGATAGATATGCGGGTTTAATATATCATCAAGACTTTAACAAAAGACTCTTAAAAGGCGAAATAACAACTGGTTACGTTTACAATATTCGTGAAGATGGTAAGTTGGATGTTCGATTAGAACCTGAAGGATATGGTAAAATAGAACCGCTTTCCGAAGATTTGTTTGAAATGATTCAAAAAAGAGGAGGTGTTCTACATCTTCATGACAAAAGTTCCCCAGAAGAAATAAAACGTCAAGTCGGAATGAGTAAGAAGAATTTCAAAAAAGCACTTGGCAACCTTTATAAACAAAAATGGGTAGCAATAGAAAAAGACGCTATTCGTTCTCTTAAAACACCTTCCTAGTACTAAATTTTTAGGTACGATTATTGAATCACAATTTTTCAAAAGAAATTATTGTCAAGTTTCATTAATATCCATTTTAATAACATTCTATTTGTCGTATTTATATCGACATCATTAAATGTTCATTCCCAACAAGTTACATTGGATAATGCAGGCATAAAGATTGGCCTCATTCTCAATTTTGGTTCACATGTCAATCAGCTGGGCGTGAAGATAGATGCTTTCGCAAATTATCAGTTTTTTCAAATCAACATTGGCAATTCGACTACATATTCATTAAATAATTTGGGAACTAGAAAAAGGTTTTTTGAAAATAGATTATCTCTTGGAGCCTCCATACTTGGAGGAAAAAAAAATATGGAGCCTGATTTCATTTGGGGCGGCCTAAGACATCAAACCAACTATTCAAACGCTATTGGTTACAATTACATCTGGTACAGGGATAATATTGGTACTAGTCAAAATTCTGGAGGGTGGACATTTCAACTATCTCATTTTCAATTGTTTTTCGAAAACGACATATTTGCAGGGACGGGTCGTGATAAATACAGAACCGGACATTTGATGCTCTCCTATAGAAATAAAAACGCTAATTTTCAGTTGGGCACGAAACTTTGGACAGGTGAAACGCGAGGGTCAGAATGGGTTAAAACCAAATCATCCGCTTGTCCAAATGGTTTTAGAATATTAGAAAATCTTCCTTTCGGCAAAACTAGTCATGGTATTTTTTATGGAGGAATTACCTACTTACTGCCTTATGGAAATACAATTAATGGACAGATTGGAATTGATTCAGAACAGATTAGGCATGGTTTTCAAAATAAAATTTCGCATGATCTAATTTTGTTCCCTAAATTTATTGAACGAAAGACACCACACTACCCACGATTGGATGAAAACGGGTGTATTGTTCATAATAAAGAATCTATTCGAAAAGACAAATTATACATCCAAATAGGGCTAAATAACCTTTGGTCCTACTAATTTGTTAAATAACTGAAAGGAATAGTCCCTTTATTCAAGCAAATGTATAACTTTGCATCCCGTAGTTACAATCTTAATTCGGTATGTCAAATTCCACAAAATACATCTTTGTAACAGGGGGTGTTACATCATCATTAGGCAAGGGTATAATTTCAGCCTCTTTGGCCACTCTTTTGCAATCTAGAGGTTATTCGGTAACCATCCAAAAGCTTGATCCATACATCAATATAGATCCAGGAACTTTGAATCCATATGAGCATGGTGAGTGTTTTGTAACCGATGATGGAGCAGAAACAGATTTGGATTTAGGACACTACGAGCGTTTTTTAAATGTTCCAACTTCCCAAGCGAACAATGTTACCACTGGAAGAATTTATCAATCGGTTATTGAAAAAGAAAGAAAAGGAGAATTTTTAGGTAAAACTGTTCAAGTTATACCTCATATTACTGATGAGATAAAAGAAAGAATTCAAATTTTAGGAAACAAAGGCACGTTTGATATTGTAATTACAGAAATAGGCGGCACTGTTGGTGACATTGAGTCATTACCTTATGTAGAAGCAGTTCGTCAAATGGTATGGGAGTTTGATAATGATTGCATAGTCGTGCACCTTACCCTTATTCCATATTTGTCGGCAGCTGGTGAATTAAAAACCAAACCTACTCAACATTCCGTTAAGCAACTGTTAGAACTTGGTGTTCAACCAGATATTTTATGCTGTAGAACGGAACATCCTTTAGGATTGGATTTACGCAAGAAAATTGCTAAATTTTGTAACGTTAGCATGAATGCGGTGATTGAGTCCATAGATGCAAAAACCATTTATGAGGTGCCATTCTTGATGCAAGAAGAAGAGTTGGACAAGGTGGTTTTAGAAAAATTAGGACTACCGACAAAGTCAACAGCAAACATGTCAAAATGGAAAAAATTTATTGATAGAATCAATAATCCCAAAACAACAATCAACATTGGTTTGGTCGGCAAATATGTTGAACTTAAAGATTCCTATAAATCCATTTCAGAATCATTTATCCACGCTGGTGCAGAAAATGAGTGTCAAGTAAACTTAGTTTGGCTGCATTCTGAAAAATTGAACAGTAATAATGTTGAGAAGAAATTGTCTGGATTGGATGGAATTCTAGTTGCTCCGGGATTTGGCTCTCGAGGAATTGCTGGCAAAATTGAAGCGGTTCGATATGCCCGTGAAAACAATGTTCCTTTTTTTGGTATTTGTTTAGGAATGCAATGTGCAGTAATTGAATTTGCCAGACACGTTTTAGGTCACGAAGAAGCACATACTACTGAAATTTCAGAGGATTGTCCTTATCCTGTTATCAGTATGATGGAAGAACAAAAGACAATTTCAAATATGGGCGGTACAATGCGATTAGGCGCATACAAATGTCAATTGAAACCAGGTTCAAAAGCATCTAAAGCCTATAACACAGATAAAATTTCAGAAAGACACCGTCATAGATACGAATTTAACAATGACTTCTTAAAGGAATTTGAAGCTGCGGGAATGATTGCAACGGGTAAAAACCCTGAATCAGGATTGGTTGAGGTTATTGAAATCCCTGAACATCCTTGGTTTGTTGGTGCACAATTTCACCCAGAATATAAAAGTACAGTGGCTAATCCACACCCATTGTTCGTCGCTTTTGTCGAGGCGGCAATTACAAATAAGAAAAATTAATTTACAGAAATGGATAGAAATACGATCGTTGGATTGGTTTTAATTGGTTTAATTTTAAGTGTTTTTACAATATTTAATCAACCAACTGCTGAAGAACTAAAAGAAAAACAACGTCTAGAACAGGAAAAAGCGAAATCAGATAGCAACAAAGAATCTGCAATCCAAACAGCTGAAAAAGAAAAATCAGAGATAGTTCCCAATGCGGATTTAAAAGTTGATTCAAACAAAGTCAAAATTGAAAAAACAGAAGAAGTTGCAAAAAGTGAAATTATTCGCTTGGAAAACAATAAATTAATAATCGATTTTGATACTAAAGGTGGAAAAATAGCATCGGTTCAATTAAAGGAATATCAAACTTATCATAACTATGACAAGAATAAACTAACAAAAAAACATACGCCTTTGTTGCTTTTTGACAAAGGTGATGCGTCAAACGCGCTTACTTTTAATGCCAACGGTAAAATATTTAATACAGATGACGTTGTTTTTAGTGTAAAAAACAAAACTTCCAATAGTATTCTTTTGAGCTACTCAATTGACGAAAGTAAATCAGTCGATTTTGAGTACACCTTGCCCAAGGATAATTACAATATTTCCTATGCGATTAACTTGAAAGGAATGAAAAATGATATTCGAAATAAAAATGTCAATTTCGAATGGAAAACAGCTTTCAAAAAAACAGAGCGCCTATTTAGTGAGCAAAGAAGAATTTCTACAGTTTGTTTTCAAAATCAAAAGGATGGATTTGATTA